>NZ_QPFS01000038.1:0-36854 GCF_010906995.1 Rhodopseudomonas sp. WA056
CCGGGGGCGGGAGGCGCCTGGCGGAGGTCACCGCGGGGATGCGGGGGGGCGGCGACCTCGCCAACAACAATAAGCTGTTGCAGGAGCTGACCGAGCTCGCAGCCGAGGTCGAAGCCGGTGCGGCTGCCAGCCTGTATCGATTCGGAGCCAGCCGCGCCTATGACGAAATCATGAACGGCCGGTTGGCGACACTCGGCGAACGCAAGGTGGGCGGACTGCCGACCTGGTCGTCGTTCCTCGCCCGCCGGATGAAGCCGGCGATGCGCACCTGCGCCACCACCGAGGCCCGCCAGTCCGACCTGTCGCTCAAACTCGCCCGCGCCGCCAACCTGCTGCGCACCCGGGTCGACGTCGAACTCGAACAGCAGAATCAGGAACTGCTGAAGTCGATGAACGCCCGGACGCGGCTGCAGCTTCGGCTGCAGACCACGGTCGAAGGGCTGTCGACCGCGGCGATCACCTACTACGTTGTCGGCCTGTTCGGCTACATGGTGAAGGGCGCCGCCGAGGCCGGCCGGCTGAAAATCGATCCGAATCTCCTGACGGCGGGTTTTGTTCCGATCGCCGCGCTGTCGATCTGGTGGACGATCCGGCGGATCCGCAAGAAGCACATCCCGGACGTCGATTGATGGCCGCGCATCGCAGGCCGAAGCTGCTTCGGATCATCGTCGCGCTCGCCGCGCTGGCTGCGATCGCGGTGGCGCTGTGGCAGTTGCAGCTCGGCAAGGACGGGCTGATCATCACGCATGCGACGGTCGGGCAGACGCCCGTCACCGTGTTCCGGCTGCCGTCTGCCACCAAGGCGCCCGTGGTGGTGATCGCCCACGGCTTCGCCGGCTCCCAGCAATTGATGCAGCCGTTCGCGCAGACGCTGGCGCGCAACGGCTACATCGCCGTCACCTTCGACTTCACCGGACACGGCCGCAATCCAGTAACGATGGTGGGCGACGTCGACGAGCCGACCAGGATCACCGGCGTGCTGGTCGACGAACTCGGCCGGGTCACCGACTATGCCCACAAGCTGCCGCAGAGCGACGGCCGCGCCGCCGTGCTCGGCCACTCGATGGCTTCCGACATCGTGGTGGCCTATGCGGTGGCGCATCCGGACATCGCCGCCACGGTCGCGGTGTCTGTGTTCACCCGCAAATCGACCGCGACGCTGCCGCACAATCTGCTGGTGATCGTCGGCGCGCTCGAGCCGCAGATGCTGAAGGACGAGGGCCTGCGCATCGTCAATCAATTCGCGGGCAGCAATGCCGTCGCCGGCCGCACCTACGGCAGTTTCGCCGACGGCACCGCGCGGCGCCTCGCGCTGTCCTCGGGCGTCGAGCACATCGGCGTGCTGTACAGCCAGGACTCGATGCGGGAGTCTCTGCACTGGATGAACGATGCGTTCGGCCGCACCGGTTCCGGCTGGATCGACCAGCGCCCGCGCTGGCTGGCGCTGTTGTTCGGCGGGCTGATCGTGCTGGCCTGGCCGCTGTCGAAGCTGCTGCCACGCGCCGCCGCGGTGCCGATGGGCGCCAGCCTGAGCTGGAAGCAACTCCTGGTCGCCGCGATCGTGCCGGCGGTGCTGACACCGCTGCTGCTCTGGAAGGCGCCGACCGATTTCCTGACCATCCTGCTCGGCGACTATCTGACGCTGCACTTCCTGCTGTACGGCCTGCTGACCGCCGCGATCCTGGTGCTGATCCGGCTACGCAGCCGCGGCACCGCGGCGCATCCCACGCGGCCTCACGCGCAGGAACTGGCCGCGCTGGACGCCCTGCCAAATCCCGCCCATCCGCGGGTCGCAATCGCGGCGCTGGTGATCGCGGCAGTGGCGGCAATCGCCTACAACATCCTCGGCTTCGGCGTCGCGCTGGACAGCTATCTGTTCTCGTTCATGCCGATCGAGCCGCGCATTCATCTGATCGCCGCGGTCGCCTGCGGCACGATCCCGTATTTCCTCACCGCAGAATGGATGGCTCATGGCCAGGGCGCCAAGCGCGGCGCCTACGCGCTGGCGAAGTTCTGTTTCCTCGCTTCGCTCGCCGCAGCCGTTACGCTCAATCTGCAGAAGCTGTTCTTCCTGATCATCATCGTGCCGGCGATCCTGCTGTTGTTCCTTGCCTTCGGCCTGATCAGCAATTGGACCTACAAGGCGACCAATCATCCGCTGCCCGGTGCGCTGGCCAATGCGGTGCTGTTCGCGTGGGCGATCGCGGTGACGTTCCCGATGGTGATCCGGTGATGCAGCACGAACTGTGGCCTGCGGCAGGACAGCGACACTGGCGAGTGATCACCGACACGGTGATGGGTGGCGTGTCGCAGGGCACTGTGGAGCTTGCCGAGATCGAGGGCCGGACGGCGGCCCGGATGCGCGGCGCGGTCTCGACCGAAAACAATGGCGGCTTCATCCAGATTGCGATGGATCTGTCGCCGGACGGCGGCGCGTTCGATGCCGGCGGTTTCGAAGGTATCGCCGCCGAACTGTTCGGCAACGACCAGGCCTACGGCCTGCATCTTCGCACCACCGATCTGCTGCGGCCGCAGCAATCCTATCGCCACCCGTTCGAGGCGCCGCCGCGCTGGCAGGGGCCCGAGTTTCCGTTCGCGGCCCTCATGCCGCACCGCACCGACATGCCGTTCGACCCGCGCCGGCTGCGGCGGGTCGGGCTGGTGGCGATCGGCCGCGAGTTTGACGCAGATCTATCGGTCGCCCGGCTTTGGCTCTATTGATCGAACGAGCAACTTAAGGCGAATGGCGACGTCATCCGCCGGTTCCTAGAAGACGCGCCCATGCACGATCGTAGCCCCCCGCCTGCACTGTGGACACCGCCGCTGAACCAGCCGGCGGAGCGCGAACTGTGCACCGATTGCGGCGTGTCGCGGATGGGCGATCCGAAGCAGTGTGGTCAGGCCTGCCAGTTCATCAAGCCGGACTACCCGACGATGGAACGGCGGGTGCACGGCCGCAACCGCGACAGTGGCTCCGGCGACGAAGCGTTCTTCGGACCGTATCGCCGGATGCTGCAGGCGGCGATGAAGCAGCGGCGCGAGGGCGCGCAGTGGACCGGCATCACCACCACCATCGCGCAGCGGCTGCTGGAGACCGGCGCGGTCGACGCGGTGATCGCGATGGCGCCGGATCCGTCCGACAAATGGAAGCCGATGCCGGTGCTGGTGACCAAGCCGGAAGGGATGGCGCAGTGCCGCGGCATGCGGATGGGCTACGCCCCGTCGCTGGCGCTGCTGGAGCCGGCGATCGCCGCCGGCTACAAGCGGCTCGCGGTGATCGGGGTGCCGTGCCAAATCTACGCGTTGCGCCGGCTGCAGGATCAGCTCGGCCTCGAAAAGCTGTACGTGATTGGCACGCCGTGCTCGGACAACACCACGACCGAAGCGTTTCACGGCTTTCTGGATCTCTTGTCCGACAAGCCCGAGACCATCACCTATCTGGAATTCTGCGCCGACTATCATGTCGAGATGCGGTTCGACGACGGCAAGGTGAAGCGGGTGCCGTTCCTGCTGCTGCCGATCTCGAAGCTGCCGCCGGACTTCTTCCCGATCACCTGCCGCACCTGCGTCGACTACACCAACACGCTCGCCGACATCACCGTCGGCTACATGGGGGGACGCGGCGAGCAGTGGCTGCTGGTGCGCAACGAGCGCGGCGAGGAACTGCTGAGACTGCTCGGCGACGAGGTGAAATTGAGCGAGCCCACCAGCGCCGGCAATCGCGTCGCGCCGGTAAAGGGCTTCCTCAAGAATACCGAGCTGGCCGCCGGCGGCCTGCCGGTGCGCGGCATGCCGAACTGGTTGCGGCCGTTGATGGGCTGGCTGATGCCGAAGGTCGGACCGCGCGGCATCGAGTTTGCGCGGGCGCGGGTCGAGATGAAGGCGGTCGAGACCGTGCTGCATCTGCGGCGGCACTACAAACACAAAATGAAGAACATGATACCGCCCCACGTCTGGGCCCTGGTGAAGCCCTACGGGCTTGAGCCGCAAGACGGCGAACGCCACAACTAACAACTTTCCGTGCCGTGGTTCCTGCCCGGAACCGAGCTTCCTAATCCCGGTTATCGCGCGGCAGGTGCGCGGGCGTTGTCGCTCGCACATCGCTCAACCGAACATGGAGGCTGACGTGGACACCGATATCATCGACCATCTGAAGACGCTGCACACCAGCGAAATCGACGCCCGCAACGGCTACGAGGAAGCGCTGGAGGACGCGGAAGGCCAAGGCATGACGCCGCTGTTCCGCGACATGATCGCGCTGCATCACGGCAACGCCGAAGAACTGGCCGGCCTGCTGATCAACGCCGGCGAAACCGCCGACGATTCCGGCTCGTTCATGAGCGTGGTTCATCGCACCATCATGAGCGTGCGGTCGCTGTTCGACGGCCTCGACGGCAGCGTGCTGCCCGGCCTGATCGACGGCGAGAAGAGAAACCTGTCGAAATACGACGACGCGCTGAAGGCCACCGCCGGCATGCCGTCGATCGCGTCGACGCTCACCACCCAGCGCACCAAGATCAGCGAAAAGATCGCGCTGATGGAGCAGCAGAAAGCCGCCTACGAGGCCGCGCACTGAGCGACGGCGCAATCGATCAGACATGACCTCGGGGGCCGCGGCCCCCGTTTTTGTGCGAAGCACCGCGGCGGATCGGACCAGCTAGCTGACTATCGGTCATATCGGCACAGCTTCATGGCGAGGAGTGCGCAGCGCCGTCCCGCGCGCACCGCGAGCGGCTGGAGACGTCCGGCTTTGCCGTGCTCCTCGGAGCCTGACCGCAATACAGGCCGTCGAGCCAATCGCGATGGTGGCTCGTTTAGTTTGCAGGCGTTTCTTGCGGCTTCAGCTGCATGACCTGGATGCCGGGCACAATGCCGGACAATGACGGGTGAGAAACAAATGCCGATTTCATTGATCGCATTGGCGGCAAGCTCCGAGCAGCCGGCAATGAATAAAGGCCCCGGTCTTTCGACCGAGGCCTCCCACTTGTACCCGGCTTGAACTCCCGGCGATTACTTCGTCACCGTACCGGTCGAGCCCGGCGAGTTTCCGACCCCGGCGTCGGACGCGGTCGGCGCGACGCGCGTGTCGGTGCCCGGATTGTTCGGCTGATAGCGCTTCGGCTCGTTCTGAATGCCTTCCGGCTGCGCCATTCCGGTGGTGCCGCCCTGGCCCGCGGGCGAACTGACCTGGGCGGTCGCCTGCTCACCCGGCTTGTAGGAGAAGCCGGCCGCCAGCAGGCCCATCGCGATCAGCGCGAATACCGCAATGCCGGCGAGTTCCGGCAGCGCACCGTCGCGCGCGGCGCCGCGTCCGGGACCGTTGCCTTCCAACGTATCGGCGGCGATCTCGCGATTCGAGCGGGACCGAATGAAATTGAGGAACGCCAGTCCGACGATCACCACGCCTGCAGCGAGCGTGAAGAACATCAGCCAGCTAATCGGTTGATCTCCGTCCATGATTATCTCCGGTTGTCGACGTGTGGATTGTTCACCTGTCGCCAACCAACCGGAGATAGTCGGATTGGTTCCGGATCCGGCAGTGATGCTGGAAAAACTTCCCGGCGCGTTGTCGGGCGACGGAGAAAGACCGTTCGCGTGAAGCGAACGCGTCAAAGATCAAACGCGGGTTCCGATCGATCAGAACCGGAAGCTTCGCCGGTCAGGTCTGATCGTGCGGCAACTGCGCGTGCATCGGAACCCGATGGGTCAGGGTCTCCTCGACCGGATCGTCGGAGCGGTCGCCTGCGAACAGCCGCTGCACTACGACGAAGAACACCGGGACAAAGAGCAGCGCCAAAATCACCACCGCGATCATGCCGCCCATCACACCGGTGCCGAGCGCCTGCTGACTCTTGCCGCCCGCACCGCTGGCGATCACCATCGGCAGCACGCCGGAGCAGAACGCAAGGCCCGTCATCAGGATCGGTCGGAACCGGAGATGGCAGGCCTCCATCGTCGCGTCGCGCAGGCTCTTGCCCTCTTTGCGGAGATCCTTGGCGAACTCGACGATCAGAATCGCGTCCTTGGCGGCTAGACCGATGATC
This sequence comes from Rhodopseudomonas sp. WA056, assembly GCF_010906995.1. Lineage (NCBI taxonomy): Bacteria > Pseudomonadati > Pseudomonadota > Alphaproteobacteria > Hyphomicrobiales > Nitrobacteraceae > Rhodopseudomonas > Rhodopseudomonas sp. WA056. Next base: position 6,045 of record NZ_QPFS01000038.1, read on the forward strand.
GTGATCAGACCCACGGTGAAATACACGTCGTTCGGCAGCGACCGCATCGACGCCGCGATCACCGCACCCGCGATGCCGAGCGGCACCGTCAGCAGCACCGACAGCGGAATCGTCCAGCTCTCGTACAGCGCCGCCAACACCAGGAACACCACCAGCGCCGACAGCGCCAGAATGATCGGGGCCTGCGAGCCGGAGAGCTTCTCCTGCAGCGACTGGCCGGTCCAATCGTAACCGAAGCCGCGCGGCAACTGACCGGCAAGCCGTTCCATCTCGGCGATTGCGTCGCCCGAGGTGAAGCCGGGCCGCGCTTCGCCGCTGATGCGGATCGCCGGATAGTAGTTGAACCCGACGATCTGGGTCGGCCCCTTGGACCACTCCACCGTCGCGAACGAGGAGAACGGCACAAGCTGGCCGCGGCTGTTCTTCACCGTGTAGCCGAGAATGTCGTCACCGTTCATCCGCCCCGCGGCGTCGGCCTGCACGATCACGCGCTGCATTCGGCCGCGGTTGGGGAAATCGTTGACGTAGGACGAGCCCAAGTTGGTCGAGACCGTGTTGTTGATGTCCTCGAAGGTGACACCGAAAGCCCCGGCCTTCTCGCGGTCGATCACCAGATTGAGGACCGGCGCCGGCGGCAGCCCTTCGACATAGACCTTTTGCAGCACGGGGCTGGCGTTGGCGGCGGCGACGAGCTGTTCGCTGGCTTTCACCAGCGCGTCGTAGCCCTTCTGACCGCGATCCTGCAGACGGAAGCTGAAGCCCGACGAATTGCCCAGGTTGTCGACCGGCGGCGGCTGCAACGCCGACACACGGGCGTCGCGGATCTCGCCGAGCTTTCGGTTGGCGTCGTCGACGATCGCCGCGGCCGACGATTTGGCGTCGCGCTCGCCCCAATCCTTCAAAGTCACGAACGCCTGCGCGGCGTTCATGCCCTGGCCGAGGAAGCTGAAGCCGGTGAGGAACGTCACGTTCTCCACCCCGTCGCGTTTCAGAAGATAGTCCTCGACCTGCTTCACCACGTCGTAGGTGCGGTTGTACGAGGAATCCGACGGCGTCTGCACGTCGACCGTAACGAAGCCCTGGTCGTCGATCGGAAGAAAGCCGCCGGGCATCCGCACCATCGCCCAGCCGAGCACGGCGACCAGCACCGCATAGATCACCATCAACCGGCCGGTGCGGCCGAGATTCCAGCGCACGATGCTGGAATAACGCTCGCGCACGTTGTCCAGCGTGCGGTTGAACCAGCCGAACACGCCGCGCTCTGCGTGGGCATGGCCTTTGTTCACCGGCTTCAGCAGCGTCGCACACAACGCCGGCGTCAAGGTCAGCGCCATCAGCGCCGAGAACGCGATCGCCGACACCATCGTCACCGAAAACTGCCGATAGATGATGCCGACCGAGCCCGGGAAGAACGCCATCGGCAGGAACACGGCGATCAGCACCAGGGTGATGCCGATGATCGCCGAGGTGATCTGCGACATCGCCTTGCGGGTCGCGTCCTTCGGCGGCAGCCCTTCCTCGGACATGATTCGTTCGACGTTCTCGACGACCACGATGGCGTCGTCGACCAAAATGCCGATCGCCAGCACCATGCCGAACATCGACAGCATGTTGATCGAATAGCCGAACAGCAACAGCGACGCGCAGGTGCCGAGCAGCGCCACCGGCACCACGATGGTCGGGATGATGGTGTAGCGGATGTTCTGCAGGAACAGGAACATCACCACGAACACCAGCGCCACCGCCTCCAGCAGCGTGTGCACAACCTTGGTGATCGAGGCCTCGACCACCGGTGTGATGTTGTAGGGGATCTCGTATTTGATGTTGGCCGGGAAGAAGCGCGACAGCTCCTTCATCTTGGCCTCGACTGCGCCCGCCGTGGCCAGCGCGTTGCCGCTCGGCGCCAAGAGCACCGACAGACCGGCGACCGGCTTGCCGTTAAGGCGGGTATTGAACTGATAGGAAAAGCCGCCGATTTCGATCCGGGCGACGTCACGCAGCCGCACCGTCGACCCGTCGGGATTGGCGCGCAGCACGATCGCACCGAACTCGTCCGCCGAGGAGAGCTGGCCCTTGACCAGCACCAGCGTGGACGTCTTCTTGTCCTTCGGCGACGGCTCGGCGCCGATACTGCCGGAAGCAACTTGGGCGTTCTGCGCCTCGACCGCCTTGGTGACATCGTCGGCGGTAAGATTGTAACCGACCAGCTTGTCGGGATCGATCCAGATCCGCAGTGCCCGCTCGGTCGAGTACAGCGTGGCACGTCCGACGCCGGGAATGCGGCGGATCTCGCCGAGCACGTTGCGGATCATGAAGTCGCCGAGGCCGACTTCGTCGAGCGAGCCGTCGGTCGAGCTCAAAGTAATGATCTGCAGCACCGCGCTGGAAGCTTCTTCGACCAGAATGCCTTGCTGCAGCACGGCCCTCGGCAGACGGGATTCGATGCGCTTGATGCGGTTCTGGACGTCGACCGAGGCCAGCTCGGTGTCGGTGCCTGGGACGAAATTGGCGGTGATCTCGACTTGGCCGAGCGAGTCGGAGGTCGATTCGAAGTTGAGGATGCCGTTTGCGCCGTTCAGTTCTTCTTCGATCAGCCGGGTGACGCTGTTGTAGAGGTTTTCCGGCGACGCGCCCGGATAGGCAGTCGCGATGGCGATCGAGGGCGGCGCGATGATCGGATACTGCGCGACCGGAAGAAACGGAATCGAGATCGCGCCGATCAAGCAGATGAACAGCGCGATGACCCAGGCGAAGATCGGCCTGTCGATGAAGAATGCGGGCATGCGCGGCGCCTACCGCACCGCGTTGATGGAACCCGTGGTCTCCGGCGTCACCGCCGCCGACCGGCGGTCGCCGACGCTCACCGGGGTCACCGTGTCGCCTGCGGCGAACTTCTGAAAGCCTTCGACCACGACACGCTCGCCCGGCTTGAGACCGTCGAGCACCAGCCATTGCCCGTCCTGCTGCGGTCCCAGCCGCACCGCCTGCACGGCGACGCGGTTGTCGGGCTTGACGACGAAGACCTCGCTACCGCCGCCGCTGTTGCGCTGCACCGCCTGCTCCGGCACCGCGATCGCATCGGCGTCGATACCCTGCTCGATCCGCACCCGCACATACATGCCAGGCAACAGATCCCGCTTCGGATTGTCGAACTCGGCGCGGAGCGTCACCTGGCCGGTGTAGGCGTCGACCTTGGCGTCCGAGAACAACAACTTGCCGTGCTCCGGATAGTGCGTGCCGTCGTCGAGGACGAGATGCGCGCGCACCGCGTCGGGGGCGATCTGGTCAAGCTCGCCGGAATCGAACGCACGGCGCAGCCGCGCCATCTCCGACACCGGCTGGGTAAAGTCGGCATAGACGTGGTCGAGCTGCTGGATGGTGGCGAGGCTGGTGGAGTCGTTCTGCACCACCAGCGCGCCTTCGCTGACCAGCGCCGCGCCGATCCGGCCGCTGATCGGCGCCCGAATGGTAGCGTATTCGAGATTGAGCTTGGCGCGGGCGACCTCGGCCTCACGCACCGCGACCTCGGCGGCGGCCTGGCGCAAATTGCTGATGGCGACCTCGCTGGCGGCGCGGGACGCCGCCTGCTCGTTCGCCAACGTCGAAACGCGCTTGGCATGCATGTCGGCCTGATCGCGCGCGGCGGTCGCCTTGGCGAGCGCGGCCTCGGCGGCCTTCAACTCGACCTCGAACGGCCGCGGATCGATCTGATACAACGGATCGCCGATCTTGACCTCGCTGCCCTGCTGGAACATCCGTCGCAGGATGATTCCCGACACCCGCGGACGCACGTCGGCGACCCGGACCGGAGCGATCCGTCCCGGCAGTTCGCGGACGATCGAGCGCGGATGCGCCTTGATCGTGACGATGCTGACTTCCGGTTTCTCGGGAGATGACGCGCTCGCGACGGACGGCTCGTTGCAGCCGGCCAGCGTCGGCGACAAACAGGCGAGCGCCAGCGCCGTCAACCCAAACCTCGTCATACCCCGCATCTGAAACCTCGTGTGGTGCGCCTCAACGCGATCAAGCAAGGCGCGGACCATCGGCGACAGCAAGGCGCCGACAACCGACCCGATCGTGGAGACGACTGGTGAACAGATGTTAATCGCTAATTTGTGCATCACAACATGGGGGGATGGCGGCGCAATGTCACACAGTAGGGAACCGCCTGATCCCGCAGGCCTTTCCCGGCTTCACAGCTCTGTGTGGCGGCAAATACGCGAACAAATGCCGCAGCTTACTGGCCGTCCGGGGAACTCACGAACGCTTAACCATGCCGTGTTCCGGCGATTCGGCTGTCGAATTGGCGACAGCCGTCCACGCAGGTTTTGTGACAACGGCGCGCGGCGTCATGCCGCATACACGAACGCCGGGTCGGTCAGATCGATCGCTGGAAACTGGTCCTTCTCCGTCCAATAGTCCTGGCTGTGCTGCCAATCGGGTTTATTGCCGCGCTTGGGCAACAGGTGCATGCCGCGCATCAGGTAACCGGGGTTGAAGTTCTCCGGGTCGATCCACGGCAACAGCGCCATGTCGCGATCCTCCGGACGCAGCGCCGGTACCACGCTGCGATAGGCGTTCTCCCTCATGTGGCTCAGCAGCCGGCAGACGAAATCGGCGACCAGATCGGCCCGCAGCGTCCAGCTCGCGCGGAAATAGCCGAATACCCAGGCCATGTTCGGAACGCCGGTGAACATCATGCCGCGATAGGTGACGGTCTCGGCGAAATCCAGCGGCGCGCCGTCGACCGAGAACGCGATGTCGCCGAGCACATTGAGATTGAAACCGGTGGCGGTGACGACGATGTCGGCTGCGAGCGCCTCGCCCGACTTCAACATCATACCGGTCTCGGTGAAGCACTCGATCTCGTCGGTGACCACCGAGGCCTTGCCCGATGCGATCGCCTTGAACAGATCGCCATCGGGAACGAAGGCGATACGCTGCCGCCACGGCCGGTAGCTCGGCGTGAAGTGCGGATCGAGGTCGGCATCGGGGCCGAGATGGGCGCGAACGCCGGCGAGCAGTTCCTGCTTCACTACCTCGGGCTCGCTCATCGAGCGGCGGGTGAAGGTCGCTTGATCGAACAGGATCTTGCGACGGACGATCTCGTGAATCCAATCCTCGGCCACCCCGAGTTCCCGCAGCGTATCGGCGATCTCGATCTTGTTGCGGCCGGGAATGAAATAGGTCGGCGAGCGCTGCAGCACGGTGACGTGCGCCGCGGTGGGCGCGATCGACGGCACCAGGGTGGCCGCGGTCGCCCCCGAACCGATCACGATCACCCGTTTGCCGGCGACGTCGAGATCGTCGGGCCAGGTCTGTGGATGCACGATCCGTCCCTTGAACTCGGCCATGCCCGGCCATTCCGGGGTGTAGCCTTCGCTGTGGCGATAATAGCCCTGGCACATCCACAGGAAGTTGGCGGTGAAGCGCACCGTCTCGCCGGCCTCGCCGCGCAGCGCTTCGATCGTCCAGCACGCATCCTCGCTCGACCAGCTCGCCGAAACGATGCGGTGACGGTAGCGGATGTGGCGGGCGAGATCGTGATCGGCGATCACCTCGCCGAGATAGTCGCGGATCTCGGCGGCGGTGGCGATCGGCTTGCCGGTCCAGGGCTTGAAGCGATAGCCGAAGGTGTAGAGATCACTGTCGGAGCGGATGCCGGGATAGCGGTGGGTGCGCCAGGTGCCGCCGAACCCGTCCTGCGCCTCCAGCACGACGAAACGGGTGTCGGGGCACTGCGTGGTCAGGTGGTAGGCGGCGCCGATGCCGGAAATTCCGGCGCCGACCACCAGCACATCGACATGTTCGCAATCGGAACGGCGAGCGGGATCGCTGAACGGCGCAGACGCCGCAGCGCCGTCGCGGCCGGGCGCGGCGGAAGCAGAGTGGGTCATGTTTCCTCGACTTTTCTTGTGTCGTTGGAAACAGAATGACGGCTGCGGGCGGCTTTGCCCAGCAATTTCTTGCGACTCAAACGCACGGCGCCGCGGGCATTGCTGCCCGCGGCGTCATGGGACCTGTGTGGCCGACTGGCTCAGATGTTGAGCAGCAGCGGATAGCCGGAGTACGACTTGTACTCGCCTTCCTGCTTCAGGATCAGCGGCATACCGGAGAAGCCCCGATACTCGCCCTCGTCTTTCAGGATCAGCGGCGTACCGGAGAAGCTCTGATACTCGCCCTTCTGCTCGAGGATCAGCGGCGTACCGGAGTAGCTCTTGTACTCGCCTTCCTGCTTCAGGATCAGCGGCTCACCCGAATAGCTCTTGTACTCGCCTTCCTGCTTGAGGATCAGCGGATGTCCAGAGTGTCCTTTGTATTCTTCGCTCATGGTCGATTCCTTTACTTAGAGTAGCACTGGCAGGCCCAGCCAGGAGGAGAAGGGTGTGGAGTTGTTGATCAACAGCGGCTCGCCCGAGTACGACTTGTACGGACCACTGGTGTCCACCAACAGAGGAGTCCCTGAGAAGGACTTGTATGGGCCGCTGCTGTCGAGCAACAACGGTGTTCCGGAGAACGACTGATACGGGCCATCGCTGCTGATAACCAGCGGCGTACCAGAGAAGGTCTTGTCGCTGTCGACCAGCAGCAAGTCACCGGAATAGGATTTGTACGGGCCGGACGTGTCGAGCAGCACCGGCGCGTGGATCATGTTCGAGAACGGCGCGGCATCGCTCTGTTCGGCAGCGCGCGACGACGACTGCAGGCTGATCGGGTTCGGCCCATAGCTGTCGAGAATTCTGGTCAGTTTCGTACCGAAGCCGAAGTCGGCTTCCGCGGCAACGACGACCCCACCCTTCCTGACGAAATCGGCGTAGGTCACCGCCGATGCGCGCGACACGCCGGCCTTGACCAGGGCGGCGACGATCTCGTCGGCGGAGGAGCGGCCGGACGTGACCACCGCATAGGTGAAATGGCTGCTCTTCAGATCGCTCTCCAGCGCCGAAAGCCGGCTGCTGGAATCATACAAGCGGGTGATGATTTGCGTCATGGCTACTCCGTCTCAATCTCAGGACCCGCTCAACTGGCCCTGCATCAGAATCGTCTCCCGCCGCCGCCGTGTCAGAGGGAACATCGTCACCAGCGTGGCAATGAGCAACACTAGTTCGAGGTAATAGACAAAGTGATAACCCGCCGTGGCCCCGTCCCAACCGTGCGGCGCATAAGCGGTTACCACGTCGCGCAAAATACCACCCAACGCGATCGCGACACCGGCGGCCGATGCCTGCACGGCCCCCCAGGCGCCGAGCGCGAGGCCGACCTGATCCTTCGGCGCCGCATTCATCGTCGCCGTCAGCGTGCCGTGGCCGAACAGGCCGGCACCGAAGCCGATCATCAGCGTGCCGAAGCCGAACACCACCGCCGAGGCCGTCGTCGAGGACAGGTCAGCGGAGAAGATCACTGCGAGGAAAGCGGGAATTCCGACCAGCGTGCCGAAGCTAGCCATCCGGAACGGATCTGCGCCGCGGCTCAGCACGCGCGAGGCGTAGCCAAAGCCGAGCAGGCCGCCGACCGCCAATGCTGCCGTCAGCTTGGTGGTGTCGCCGACGCTGAGCTTCAGAATCTCGCCACCGTAAGGTTCGAGCAGCACGTCTTCCATGCTGAACGCCATGGTGCCGAGCCCGACCGCGATCAGCCGGCGGACCGCATTCGGACCATGGATGAATGCGTCCCACGACTGGCGAAAGCCGCCGGTCGGCGCATCGGGGTGCGCCGTGGCCTGATGAGGATTGTCGCGACGACGCGCCTCCATCTTCCAGGAGGCGATACCGTTGAGGATGATGGTGACGACCGCGGAGCCCTGGATGACCTGAATCAGGCGCCCGGGGGAGAAGTCGGCGAGCAGGATGCCGAAGATGATCGCGCTGGCGATCATGCCGAACATCAGCATGGTGTACATCAGGCCGACGACCTTCGGCCGCGACTCCGGCGGCGCCAGATCGGTCGCGAGCGCGAGACCGACGGTCTGCGTGGTGTGCACGCCGGCGCCGATCAGCAGAAACGCCGCGGCGGCAGCAACCTGTCCGACCCAGACCGGTGCCTGACCGGAATCACCGCCACCGGACAGCACCAGGAGTGCGAACGGCAGGATCGCCAGACCGCCGAATTGCACCATGGTGCCTTTGTACAGGAACGGCACGCGGCGCCAGCCCAGCGCGGATTTATGAATGTCGGACTTGAAGCCGATCAGCGCACGGAACGGCGCGAAAAGCAGGGGCAGCGAAACCATGATACCGACGATCGACGCCGGCACATTGAGTTCGACGATCATCACCCGGTTCAGGGTACCGACCAGCAGCACCAGCGACATACCGACCGCGACCTGAAACAACGACAGGCGCAGCAACCGGGACAACGGCAGATCCGGCGTGGCCGCATCCGCGAAGGGCAAAAAGCGGGGCCCGAGCGAGGCCCAGACTTTCATCATCTTTTGGCTGACTGTGTTCATCGTGCAGCAATTCCAGCTTGCGTGAGCCCGGCGGTCACGACCGCCAGTGTCCGAACGAACAGCACCACTTTGCGACCGAACATGAACTGCGGCAGATCAAATGTCCGCCCGCACGCCGGTCACAAAGCAAGCGACCGGGACCCATGGATCCCGGTCCAGCCACGACAGCTTCGAACGAAGCTGAATCAGCCGATGGAGACCGAGCTCTCGATCGCCGCGGTCTTGCCGTTCCAGTACTTCGGGAACCAGGTGGTGTTGCTCAGGAGAGCGAGGTGCACCAGGATCGCGATCACGGTGACGCTGCCGAGCAGCAGCGGCAGACCAACGGTCGGCTTCACAACAGTCCAAATACGACCTTGATTCATCTTAGTGACTCCTTAGTGCAGCCAGGGCGTATAGACGTACGCCAGGAAGTGAGCGACGATGGCGATCGCGCCGAAGATGCGCGTGCCGTCGATCACATGCTTGTGGAGCTCTTCCGATTCCGCGATCGTCAGACCGGTCGGCCAGACCTTGTTGGGATCGTCTGCCATAGTAAATCCTCCTGAGAGACTTACGATCAGTGTCGTGCTGAACCTGCACGTAGGTCTTTCGCTGCTACGCCGAACATTCGTTCGCTTGGTCTCAGCATTTCCTGTTCGCCCCGACACCCAGCCGCCGAGCGGACAGATGCGGATGCTTCCAGTCCCCGGCTAGCCAGAGATCACGCTCTGATCACATCCGAGTGATTGTAAGAGTATCCTGACACACATCTTTGTCAATTTAACATGACACTGACCACTGTCCGTGTCATACCGGACATCCTCAAACCGGTCCGACGAGTCCCGGACACGGAAAATTGAGTAGATTGTGATGCAGTCCGGCCTTGACAATTCTGCCGAACTTGATCTCGCGGACTGTGCGGCTACCCGTCTCGGTGCCGGCAGGCGTGCCCTGGGCGTATCGGCGGCTTCGATCCACCCGCACGCCGCCTTGCTGGCACTCGCCCAGGACGATCTCGTCATCGTCCATGCCGGCGGCGCCACCGAGTCGCTGGTCGGCGCCGCGGCGGAACTGTTGCCCGGCACCGCGGCCGCCACTGTGTTCTCGTCCGATCAGATCGCCCGGCTGCGCGCATTGGCGCTGTCCGAACGGCTGATCGAACGACCGCTGCACGCCTTCACCCTCAACGCCCCGGACGCCACGCCGACCGACGCAATCGTGCATCAAGCGTCCGGGCTTCTGGTGGTCGAACTCGATCCGCGCCGCGAGCCGGCACCGGACAATTCGCTGGCGCTGGTGCCGTCGATGATCCGGAAGCTTCAGCGAACCTCCACGGTCGGGCAATTCTGCGACGCGATGGTGGCCGAGCTGCACAGGGTGACCGGCTTCGATCGGGTGATGGTGTACCGCTTCGCGGCAGACGGCAGCGGAGACGTGATCGCCGAGGCGCGGGCGCCTGACGTCGGCTCCCTGCTCGGGCTGCGCGATCCGCAGCCAGACATTCCGAAGCAGTCGGAGCCGTTCAGCCGAATTCGCGTCCAGCCCGATGCCCAGGCAATCGCAGCGCCGGTGCTGCCGGGGATCAATCCGGGGAGCGGCGCCGCGCTCGATCTGTCGCACAGTGCGATCCGAAGCGCCTCGCCCGAACACCGGCTGTATCTGGCCCAGCTCGGGGTCGCAGCCTCGCTGTCGCTGTCGCTGGTGGTGGACGGCGAGCCGTGGGGGCTGATGGTCTGCCATCACCGGACCCCGCGATTCCTGCCTTACCGGATGCGCGAGGCCTGCACGCTGTTCGCCGAGATGGCCTCGTCGCAGCTCGAGACTCGGCTCTCGGCGGAGCGGCTCGCCGCGCGGCTGCGCAGCGGCCGCGTCCACGAGGAGCTGGTGACGCGGATGAGCCAGGAGTCCGACCTCGCCGAGGGACTGATCCGGTTCTATCCCAATTTGCTCGATTTCATCCCGGCCGCCGGCGTCGGGCTGTGGATCGACGGCCAGTTCACCGGGGTCGGCGTCACACCGGACGCCGGCCAGGTCGCCGCGCTGATGGGATGGCTGCACGGCGTGCCCCACGACGGCGTCTACCATACCGACGCGCTCCCGCTCGCCTATCCGCCGGCCAAAGCCATCGCCGCGCAAGCCTGTGGGCTGATCGCGCTGTCGCTGTCGGACACGCCGCGTGATTACGTGCTGTGGTTTCGTCCCGAGGTGGTCCGCCGCATCACCTGGGCCGGGATTCCGAACAAGCCGGTGGGCGTCGACAGCAACGGCGGCCGCACGGCCTCCAAGGGCGGCGCCGCGAGGCCGGACTCGGTGCGGCTGCACAGCGATCCTTGGAGCGAGGCCGACGTCGAGGCGGCGCACCGGCTGCGCGAATCCCTGCTCGACGTCGTGCTGCGCCGGATCGACGGCATCGCCCGCGAGCGCAGGTCGGCTCAGCTTCTGCATGAGCAGTTGATGCGTCAGGTCGAGATCGGCCTGATGCGCTCGAAGGACGTCGCGCAGACACTGCGGGAAGAAAAGGAGCGGCGCGTCCTGGTCGAGGCCGACCTGTCCCAGGTGCTGCGCCGAACCGTCGAGGATCAGGAGGCCGAGCGGCTGCGGATCGCACGCGAGCTGCACGACACGCTCGGGCAATCGCTGACCTTGCTGCAACTCGGCTTCGACAAGCTCGGCCAGGCCGCGGGCGACCTGCCGGAACTGCAGCAGCGCATCGCCGAGATGAGAAGCCTCACCGCCGATCTCGGCCGCCAGACCAGCCGGCTCGCCTGGGAGATCCGCCCGAGCGCGCTCGACGATCTCGGCCTTCAGACTGCGATCCAGAACCTTCTCGTATCCTGGAGCGAAAAGTCCGATGTCGCCTTCGACCTGCACATCACGCTCGGCGCGCGCCGGCTGCCGTCGATGGTCGAAACCACGCTGTATCGCGTGTTGCAGGAGGCGCTCACCAACGTCGTCCGTCACGCCGCGGCGCGTCATGTCGGCGTGGTGCTGCGGCTCAGCGACGACCAGGTGACGATGATCGTCGAAGACGACGGCCGGGGCTTCGCCACCGCCGGTCTCAGGCAGCCGGCGGACCGGCTCGGCCTGCTCGGTATCCGTGAGCGGCTGTCGCTGGTCGGCGGCTCGCTCGAGTTCGAAACCGCGCCGGGCAAGGGCACTACGCTCTACGCCCGTGTTCCGCTGTGACCGATGGAAGTAACCGTGATGGACCAGCAAGCCCCTTCCCGATTGCGCGTGTTTCTCGCCGACGATCACCCGGTGGTGCTCAGCGGCATGAAGGCGCTGGTCGCGGACGATTCCGGCCTCGAAGTGGTCGGCGAAGCAAGCGATGGCCCCAATGCGCTGCGGCGCGCAACGGAGCTCAAGCCCGATGTCGCCGTGTTCGATCTGTCGATGCCCGGCCTCAACGGCATCGAGGTGGCGCGCAAGTTCCTGGCCGCCTGCCCGGATTGCCGGGTACTGGTCCTGACCGTGCACGAGGATGGCGCTTACTTGCGGCAGTTGCTCGATCTCGGCGTCGCCGGCTACGTGCTGAAGCGCTCCGCCACCGACGAACTGATCCGCGGCATCCATGCGGTCGGCAGCGGCGGCATCTATCTCGATCCGGCGATCGCCGGCCGGGCGATCGGCCGCACCACACCGCATCTGCACAATGGCGACGAGCACAATGCGGTATCGGAATTGTCGACCCGCGAGATTGAAGTGCTGCGGCTGGCCGCGATCGGCCACAGCAACAAGACCATCGCCGCCAAGCTGCAGATCGGCGCCAAGAGCGTGGAGACCTACAAGGCGCGCGGCATGGCCAAGCTCGGCTTCCACAATCGCGTCGAGGTGGTGCGCTTCGCGCTCAGCATGGGCTGGCTGTCCGACCCGTAGATTTCGTCCGATCCCGCCCCGTTGATCCGGTTCGATCGACCCGCTAGCCTGCGCCGGATCGAACAAGCAGCGTTCCCGCTGTCGCGATGCCTTTTGCATCGAACAAGAACGGGAAGCATCGGGGGAGACTGAATGACCGTCGAGACGCGGACGCAGAAGCCGCAGGCCACCGCCGCTCCAGCCACCAGCGCTCCAGCCACCAGGACTCCGGCCACCGGCGCCAAGGCCCTCGCCGGGCTGCGGGTGCTCGACTTCTCCACCACCATCGCCGGCCCGCACTGCACCCGGATGTTGTCCGACATGGGCGCCGAGGTGATCAAGATCGAAGCCGCTGACGGCGACACCATGCGCAACCGGCCGCCGGTGCGCGGCGCCTGCAGCACCGCATTCGGCCAGCTCAACGTCGGCAAGAAGAGCATCGTGCTCGATCTCAAATCGCCGGCCGGCCTCGAGGCGGTGCAGCGGCTGGTCGCTTCAGCCGACGTGCTGGTCGAGAACTTCCGTCCCGGCGTGATGCAGCGGCTGCAGATGGACTACGCGTCGCTGCGCAGCTTCAATCCCGAACTGATCTACTGCTCGATATCCGGCTACGGCCAGACCGGACCCTCGGCGGAACTCCCCGCCTACGCGCCGGCGATCCATGCCGCGTCCGGCTTCGATCTGGCTCACCTCGCCTATCAGCCCGGGCGCGACCGCCCGGATTATTGCGGCATCTATCTGGCCGACGTGGTCAGCGGGGTCTATGCCTATGGGGCGATCACCTCGGCGCTGTATCAGCGCACACGAAGCGGCGAAGGCCAGCACATCGACGTGTCGATGCTGGAATCGATGCTGACGCTGACACTGAACGAGATGCAGTGGTCGCAGTTTCCGGTGACGCTGCCGGCGCGGCCGCAGTTCGGCCCGGTGGAAACCTCCGACGGCTATGTGATGATCGCGGTGGCGAGCGAGAAGTCGTTCCCCAATTTCATGCTGGCCGCCGAGCGCCCCGACCTGATCACCGATCCGCGTTTCGAGAAATACGCGGACCGGCGGTTGAACTGGGGCGAGCTGATGGACACCATCGAGACGAGCTGGTCCCGTACGCTGACGTCGCAGCGATGTCTCGCCGCGCTCGACAAGTTCGGCGTGCCCTGTTCGGCCTATCGCACCGTTGCCGAGGCGATGGCCGATCCGCAGACCGCGCACCGCCAGGCACTCGCCGAAGTTTACGACGATGCCGGCAGCTTCAAGGTGCTCAATCTACCGTTCCGGATGTCGGCGGCCAATCCGTCGCCGAACCCGGTGGTGGCGCGGCTCGGCGAGCACACCAGGGCGGTGCTGCAACAGGCCGGCTATTCCGACGACGAGATCGTGCAGTTCGGCGCGTACTGAACGTCAGGCCGCTCGGCGGAGGCGCACACGCCAGACGTCGGGCCCCTGCTCCAGATAGCTCCACTCGCAATCCTCGCCGTGGACCGAGGCGAAGAACTGCCGCAGCGGTCGCGGATCGTGATCGACCACGATCTGCATCGACTGCCCGGGCTCAAGACGATCGAACAATCGCGGGATGATCTCGTGGCGCTGATAGGGCGGAATCTCGCGGACGTCGAGCACGCGTTCGGTGGTGACGGCTTCGGTCATGGCCATGTCCTGGTTGGAGGTGACGAAGAAGTCCGGACGGATCAGTGCGGCTTGCCGCGGGCGAGCAGTGTCGGCCCGTAGCTCAGCGCGAATCCGAGAAAGGCGACCGCCCAGCCGAGCGCGGACAGATGCAGCAGAGGATCGCTCCAGGCCGGCAGCAGCGCCGCGGCGATGCGCGCCGCGACCGCGAACACCGCCGCAAGGTAGATGCCCTGCGCCGGCAGCGAGGCGGTGAGCTGCTGGCCGGTGTGGCCGAGCGAGGCGCGGGTCATCACCGCCAGCGTCATCACACCGGCGCCGCCGACCATCCAGGCATGAATGCCTGCGCTGACCGGGATCAGCCCGAACGCCGCGGCCGACGTCAAAAGGAAGCCGAGCGGGATGAACAGATAGCCGACATGCAGCACCAGCAGCAGCTTCTCCCCGACGGTGCGGTCGCCGGCCCAGCGACCGAGCCGGACGAGATGCAGCACGCCGGCGATCAGCAGCGCCGAGCCGCTGATCGGGCTGAGCGGCAGCGCCACCCAAAGCACCAGCGCCAATCCGCCGAACGCGACGATCACCATGTCGAGCTTGTTGAACGGCTGCGGCAGCCGGCCGGGATTTGCACGCACCAGCCAGTTGCGGGTGAAGCTCGGGGTGATGCGGCCACCGATCAGCGAGATCAGCATGATCACCACCGCGATGCCGATCCGGATGCTGTAGTCGGCACTGCCGCCGAGATGCGCTTCGAGATGGAACGCGACGTTGCCGACGAGGAGAAGCGTCAGCAGCGCGACGACGTTGAGGTTGCGCCAATTGCGACCGGCGATGATTTCGCGCAGCGCGGCAAGCGCCACCAGCAGCAGAAACAACGCGTCGACCAGCAGCGCGGCGAGCCAGCCGGTATCGGCCGAGAACGTCACCGCCAACCGCCCGGCCAGCCAGGCCAGAACCAGCGTCCCCAGCGGCGCGCCCTGCAGCGGCAGCCGCCCGGTCCAGTTCGGGATCGCGGTGAGCAGGAAGCCGGTGATCACCGCCGGCAGATAGCCGTACAGCATCTCGTGGACGTGCCAGTCGCGCGGCGCGAACGCGGTCTGCAGCGTCAGGTCGCCGTGATACACCGGCAACCACAGCAGCACCGCGACCGCGGCGAAGATCGCGCCGAGCAGAAAGAACGGCCGGAACCCGGCCGAGAGAATCGTCCAGCGGCTCTGCAACGGATAGCGCGGCACCGGCTTGCGCTTGGCGGGGTCGGCTGCGGAAGATTCGATCGTCGTGCTGCTCATCGCGGTCCACCGGAACTGATACCGGCGGTACATTTGCCGGCTCATCCTGTGTAGGAGAGCGACGTCCGGCGCTGGTTGTGCCAGCACAACCTCGCGAACGATTTGCAGGGAACCGCTTGCCCTGTCGTGGCGAGGAAGCGCCGCCGAGCAACTACTCGTCAGGGTAGCGGCGATACGCCGATCACCAGCGGGTGCAGCAGCAGCAGCGACAACCACGCCGCGACACCGATGCCGAACCGCAACAGGCTGATCCGCCAGTGCTGCGGCTTGAAGCGCCCGCTGATCAGCGCCGCGAACGGCCAGAACGAGGTCCGCGCCGCCAGTTCGGCCCAGCGTGCGGCGCCGAGCTGGCGGCGCTTGCGGCGGTCGATGATCAGCATCCCGGCCAGCGCGATCATCGCGAAAAATCCGAACAGCAGCACGTGGGCGAGGTCGCCGTTCGGCACCGCATGCGCACCGGCCCAAAGTCCGATCGCCCACAACAGCGGATGCCGGACGATACCGACCACGCCCGGATGCTGCGGATCGAAGGATTTGCGCGGATCGCCGCCGAACGACAGCGGATTGGCGGCGCCGATGCCGAACGCCGCCAATTGACAGGCCAGCGGCAACGCCAGGTTCGGCGCCCACATCTGCCAGGTCTCGAACGGCCACAGCTCGACGAACGGCGCCCGTCCGGTGGCGACGATCAGCCAGGTCAGCACGACCAGCGACTCGATGCTGTAGACGATCAGGAAGCCGCGCTCGCCGAGCGCGCCGACCAGCCGCGCGCGCACCGCCGGCCGCGCCGGAATCGCGTGGCTGAGCAGAAACACGGCGAAGGCGGCGACGAATTCAGTCCAGCCGGACACGGTCGACCTCACACGTTGGCGGCGCAGTCCGTCATTGCGAGGAGCGAAGCGACGAAACAATCCAGCGTCGTGCGTGGAGACCTGGATTGCTTCGCTTCGCTCGCAATGACGGAGTGAAGCGAAGACAATTTATCCGCCAGACATCGCCCGGCTTGCCGGTTCCAACGTTGTCGCGCGTCAACCTGCGGCGAACATCGCGCTGAGGGCGGCCTGGGCTTCGTGCTGGATCTGACTGAGATGGTCGGCGCTGACGAAGCTCTCGGCGTAGATCTTGTAGACGTCCTCGGTGCCGGACGGACGCGCCGCGAACCAGCCGTTGGCGGTGGTCACCTTGACGCCGCCGATGCCCTGGCCGTTGCCCGGCGCCTTGGTCAGCGTCGCGGTGACGGGCTCGCCGGCGAGCTGCTTGATGCCCAGCTTCTCCGCCGTCAGCGTCTTGAACAGCGCCTTCTGGGCCGGCGACGCCGCCGCATCGATCCGCGCGTAGAACGGCGCGCCGAGCTCGGCGGTGAGCCGCTGATACAATTCGCCCGGATCGACCTTGCTGACCGCGGTGATCTCGGCGGCGAGCAGGCCGAGGATGATGCCGTCCTTGTCGGTGGTCCAGACGCTGCCGTCGCGGCGCAGGAACGAGGCGCCGGCACTCTCTTCGCCGGCGAAGCCGAAGCTGCCGCCGATCAGTCCGTCGACGAACCATTTGAAGCCGACCGGGGTCTCGACCACCTTGCGGCCGATCTTAGCGGCGACGCGATCGATCATCGCGCTCGACACCGCGGTCTTGCCGATCGCGGCGTCGCCGCTCCACTGCGGCCGGTGCGCGAACAGATAGGCGATCGCGACCGACAGATAATGGTTCGGATTCATCAGCCCCGAGGAGCGGGTGACAATGCCGTGGCGGTCGGCGTCGGTGTCGTTGGCGAACGCGACGTCGAAATCATCGCGCATCCCGATCAGCCGGGCCATCGCGTAAGGCGACGAGCAGTCCATCCGGACCTTGCCGTCCCAATCCACGGTCATGAAGCGGAAGGTCGGATCGACCGTGTCGCTGACCAGCTTGGCGTCGAGCTTGTAGCGCTCGATGATCGGCTGCCAGTAATGCACCGCGGCGCCGCCGAGCGGATCGATGCCGAGCTTCACGCCCGAGCTGCGGATCGCCTCCATGTCGACCACATTGGCGAGATCTTCGACATAGGGCGTGATGTAGTCGCGGCGGTGCACGCAAGCCGCGTTGCGGGCGCGATCGTAGGAGATCCGCTTGACGCCCTTCAGCCCGTTTTCGAGCATCGCATTGGCGGCCTTCTCCACCGCCGAGGTGATGTCGGTGTCGGCCGGGCCGCCGCTGGGCGGATTGTACTTGAAGCCGCCGTCCTCGGGCGGATTGTGCGACGGCGTCACCACCACGCCGTCGGCGAGCCCGTCGGTGCGGCCGCGATTGTGGGCGAGGATGGCGTGGGAGATAACCGGGGTCGGGGTGTAGCCGCCGCGCTCGTCGATCACCACGTCGATCTCGTTGGCGGCGAAGACTTCGAGCGCGCTGACCAGCGCCGGCTCGGCGAGGGCGTGGGTGTCGATGCCGATATACAACGGACCGGTGATGCCGGCGGCGCGGCGATGATCGCACACTGCCTGGCTGACGGCGACGATGTGGTCCTCGTTGAAGGCGTTGTTGAGCGACGAGCCGCGATGGCCGGAGGTGCCGAACGCCACCCGCTCGGTCGCGACCGCGGGGTCCGGCTTGCCGGCGAAATACGCCGTCACCAGCCGCGGGACGTTGACCAGACTGTTCGGATCGACGGTCTTGCCCGCCAGCGGACTCACCTTCGCAGCCATCTCGCACTCCATGCCTTCGAACCAGGTCCGATCCCTCGCCCGGCGCGGGTCGGCCGTCAAGACGGCATCAGGATGAGCTGCTCGAGCCGGCGGCGGCGCGGAACCGTTCGGCAGCAACACGGTTATCGCCCCAGTTGAACGACTGGAGGACGAGACATGACTTTCGGAAAAGGCGCGTTGATGTGGCTGATCGGCATCCCGCTGCCGATCATCATTCTGCTGGCGCTGTTCTGGCGCTAATTCGATTTACTGAATTCTTAAAAGGGTCTCGGCCGTGATCCACGGCACGAGGCCCTTTCGAGTTGGAGTCGCCGTTCGGCTGAAGCCCGCCCGAGCACCGGCCGGCCTACGGTCCCATCGCACGCGGATCGTTGTACATCCGCTTGATGTCCTTCTTGACGTCCAGAGACCGCAGTTTGCTGTTTCCGTCGTCCGCCAGAAACTGGTCGAGCGTCGCCTGAATCCGCGCCTTGACACTGTCCGGCCCGCGGTCGCTCAGCTCGGTGTGCTGCGCGCCGGTGTCGATGATCTCGATGCCGGCCTCCTTGGCGATGGTCGGATCAGGCAGCACCCCGGGATCGGTCTTGAACTGCGGATCCTTCGACCGGAACGACAATATCTTGGCGAAGCCGGCGGTGACGAACGGCACCCGCAGATTGTCCAGCGTCACCACCCGCCGGACCAGCTCGGGGTGCTGCTGGGCGAAGTACATCGATATGTCGCCACCATTGGAATGCCCGACCAGGGTCAGATGTTCGTAGTCCGCATACGGCTCGAGCTTCTTCAATTCGCGGAGCGCGAAGAAGATGTTCTGCTCGCCGCGCTCGTACACCGCCAGGCGCCCGACATACAGCGAGCCGGCCACGGTCATCAGCGGTTTGTCCTCCGGCAGATCGTGCTGGATGCTGGCGACCAGATAGCCACGGGCGGCGAGCACATTGGCGAGGAACGAGTATTCGGTGTTCTTGACGGTGTTGCCGTGGCTGACGACCGCGACCGGCAGCGCGACCATGCCGGCTTCGGCCTTCATCTGGGCATCGCGGCGCACCGCGAGCTGGATCGCGACCGGCCGACCGCGCGTCTCGTCGAAAAAGGTCAGCGTCTCATGTTTGATCGCCCAGTGGCTGAACGAGAAATACGCCGCAACGGCCACCGCGCTCAGCAGGACAAATATGATCAGTGGTCGCTTCATCGTTGCACCAACCCGGCCCGGCCTCCCTGGAGCTCGCCCTGTTCTCGTCACTCAAGCGGAGCGCCGTTCGCTCAAAAAACGCTCTTAGTCTCTAGCTGGGGCGGAAGGATAACTCGAAAAGACCTGATCCTGAAACGACATGGATTAAATTTTGGAAAGTGCGCGATGGCACCGACGGGTACGCGCGGGCCCCGTTACACCAGCATTTCTCTCAGCAGCGCGGTGATCTGCGCCGACGTGTACGGTTTTGGTACAAATCGCCCTCCGTCCGGCAGTTCCGTCGGGGTGACGTTCACGCGGCCCGAGGTGGCGACGATCTTGATCGGCGGCCATCGACCGCGGACGGCGCGGGCGAGCTTCAGCCCGTCCATCGACCCTGGAATCTGGATGTCCGTAAACACCAGGCGAACGTCGTCCCGATCTTCCAGAATCGCGATCGCGACGTCGGCCGACCCCGCCTCCAAGACCTCGAAACCCTCGGCTTCGATCATATCGACGGCATTCATGCGCAGGAGCGGTTCGTCTTCGACCACCAGAACTACCGGTCTCCTGCTCACTTCGGTCATCCTCTCAAGCTATGTCGATCGATCATCAAGGGCTCAGCCTCGCGATCGTTCCGGCCCTGGGGGAAATCCCTGGGTATAATCGTTCCTATTTTACCGGCGCCGTTAACGCGACCAGTCGCCACTGGAGCTCATACCGGTCGCCGCGGATCCTGGGTGAACCACGCGCCGTGGCCGAGCCCTGGTCCCGGCGATCCGCCGCATTGGCCTTGCGCGGCAGTCAAGACGTTCATGCCGGCGACACGCGTCGGCATGAACGATTGAAAGCAGAGACCATCGGTATCAAAGTAGCCGGCCGTCGGGCCCGAAGAACGGGTGCGGACCGTCGAACGAGCCGACCGGTACCAGATGGGTGACGACCTCCCCGAACGCGCCGCCTTCGAACCAGGCGTGCAGGTGAAAGGCCGGCGGCTCGACCCGGAACGATGGTTCGAGCAGTTCCCCGAGATCGAGCGCCACCGCGTGGTTGGGCGCAGGACAGATCGTCGCCACCGTGCCGGCAAACGCCGTCGCGGTGGCACGGTGCACGTGGCCCGAGGCGACCAGGCGAACCCAGGGGTACCGTTCGACCAGCAGGGCGAACTCGGCAGAGTTGCGGAGATTCTGCCGGTCCATATGCCAGATTCCGGTGCGGAATGGCGGATGATGCAGGAACAGCAGCGCCGGCCGCTGGTCCGAGGCCGATAACACGGCCTCCAGCCATTGCAGCGTGTCGGCATCGAGCTCGCCGTGGGGCTGGCCAGGCACACTGGAATCCAGCAGCACGACGTCGAGCCCGGCGACTGGATGAAGCTGATTGAGCGGCCCCTCCCCCGGAAACGCCGGCTGGGGGAACGCGGTGCGCATCAGTTCGCGGGAATCGTGATTGCCCGGAACGGCGACGAAGGGAATCTCCAGCGGCGCCAGCAGGCGCATCAGGTGGGCGTATTCCTGCTCGGTCGGCGTATCGACCAGATCGCCGGAGATCACCACCAGGTCGGGCCGCGGCGCGAGCGCGTTCAGCGCTGCGACGCAGCGAGTCAGCGCGGCCGCGGTGTCGACCTTGCCATAGGCGAGTTCGCCGGGCGCCTTGATATGCAGGTCGGAAATCTGGGCGATCAGAATCGGCTTCGGCGGCATGGTCGGATCTCTCGTTCTGGTTCGTCACAGATGTTCGGGCAGCAGCCGGATGGCTTCGGGATCAGCCACGAGGCCGATGCGATCGCCGCCCCGGATCGGCAGCGCGTTCGGCGCGTCGATCGCCAGTGGTCGTGCGGCCGCGCCGGACACAACGATCCGCTGGCGGTCGCCGACGAAACTGACGCTGTCGACGACGCCCTGCAGCGTCGCGGCCTCGGGTGCTGCGATCCGGATCGTCTCCGGGCGGATCATCGCGACCGCGCGGCTGTGGCTGACGCTGTCGGCGATGCGCCAGTGTCCGCCCGGCAATCGCAGGGCCCCATCGGCAATCTCGGCCTCGATGATGTTGGCTGCCCCGACGAACTCGGCGACGAACCGGCTGGCGGGTCGAAAATAGATCTCGCGCGGGGTGCCGACCTGGGCGATCGCACCCTTGCTCATCACCACGATGCGGTCGCCGAGCGCCATCGCCTCGGCCTGGTCATGCGTCACGTAGATCGTGGTGATGCCGAGCGAGCGCAGCAGCCGGTCGAGCTCACCGCGCAGCTTGTCGCGCAAGGCAGCGTCGAGTGCGGTGAGCGGCTCGTCGAGCAGTAGCACCGCGGGACGAATCGCCACCGCGCGGGCCAGCGCGACGCGCTGGCGCTGACCGCCGGAGAGCTGATCGATCCGCCGATGCTCCAGCCCGGCGATGTTGGTGAGCGCCACCAGCTCGGCGATCCGGGCAGCGCGCTCGGCCCTGGCAACGCCGCGGATCTTGAGGCCGTAGCCGATGTTCTCGGCCACCGTCATGTTCGGAAACAGCGCGTAGGATTGGAACACCATGCCGACGTTGCGGCGCTCGATCGGCACCGAGGTTACATCGACGCCGTCGAACAGCACCCGTCCGCCGGCATCGGGGCTCTCCAGTCCGGCGATAATCCGCAGCATTGTGGTCTTGCCGCAGCCGGAAGGGCCGAGCAGCACCATCGTCTCGCCGCGCGCGATGCTCAGGCTCGCCGGCTCGAGCGCGCGCGGGCCGTCCGCAAAGGTCTTGCCGCAAGCGGCGACCTCGACCGCCACGCCGTGTCCGCCATTTGCCGTCATCGCTTCGGCTCCCGTTCCGCGAGCAACTGCATCGCCACCAGCAACGGGACGATCATGATGAAGAAGATCAGCGTGTAGGCCGAGGCGACTTCCAGCCGCATCGACGCGTAGCTGTCGGCTAGGCCGACCGGCAGCGTCTTGGTCAGCGGCGTGTGCAGCATCCAGGTGAGATTGAACTCGCCGAGCGACAGCGTCACCACCATCAGGGCGCCGGCCAGAATGCCGGGCATCGCATTCGGCACGATCACATCGACGAACCGCCGGCCCGGCGAAGCGCCGAGCGAGGCCGCGCCTTCATCCAGGGTGCGGATGTCGATGGTGGCGAACACCGCCATCACCGAGCGCACCATGAACGGCATGGTGAACACCACATGGCCGACCAGAATGAACAGCCAGGAGCGACGAAATTCGCCGAAGCCGCCATAAGTCAGCAGCAGCGCCAGTGCGATCGCGAGCCCCGGGATCGCCAGCGGCAACGTGATCACCTCCTCGATCAGCCGCGACCAGGTGCCGCCGCGGATGTGCAGCGCATAGGCGGCAGGAACGCCGACAGCGAGGGTGACGGCGAGCGTGGCAAGCGCGATCACGAACGACAGCACGATACTGTCGGCATACAGCGCCCACACCTGCACCACCCATTGCAGGGTGAGGCCGGAGGAGATGCCGCGGAAGTAATTCGCGGTGACGCCTGCGGCGATCGACAGCAGCGCCGGTACCACCAGGAACGCGGCGACCAGCAGAGTGAACAGCAATTGACCGACGAAAATCAGGCGATCACGCATTACATCAGCCCGTCGCCGCCACGGTGCCGCCGGTCAACGACCGCGCCAGTGCCAGCATCGCCCAGGAAATCAGGCCGAGACCGACCGACAGCGACGCCGCGGTGGCAAAGTTCGCCGCCAGCGTGAACTCGGTGTAGATCAGCATCGGCAGCACGTCGATATTGGTGGCGAGCGTGAAGGCGGTGCCGAACGCCCCCATCGCGGTCGCGAATGCGATCGCGCCGGAAGCCACGAACGCCGGCACCAGCGCCGGCAGCACCACGTCGCGCTGCACAGCCCAGGGACTGGCGCCGAGCGAACGCGCGGCCTCTTCCAGCCCAGGATCGAGCTTCTGCACCGCCGCCATGATGGTGAGGATCACCCGCGGGATCGAGAAATACAGATAGCCCAGGAACAGCCCCCAGATCGAATAGGCGAACACCACCTTGCTTCCAGAGACGAGCCGCGTCAGATCGCCGATCACGCCCTGGCGTCCGGCGAGCAGGATGATCAGAAAGCCGATCACCACGCCGGGAAACGCGAGTGGGAAGGTCAGCATCGCGATCAGCACGGCGCGGCCGGCAAAGCGATGGCGCTGCAGGAACAGCCCGGCGACGGTGGCGATCACCAGCGTCGCCAGCGTGGTCGCGGCGGCGAGCAGCACGGTGTTGATCAGAGTCGCGCGGTAGCGCGGCTCCAGCAGGATTGCCAGGTAGCCTGCCGCCCCGTGCGGCCCTTCGGCCCCGACCGCCACCAGCCGCGTCATCGGCAACAGGAAGAACGCCGCGGTCAGAACGACCAGCGGCGCCAGGCAGATCAATAGGAAACGTCGGTGCTTCATGATTTGGAGCTGTCCCGGCCGTCGCCGGCCGGGACGATGGACCGGCTCAGCGGACTTCGGCCAGGTAGCGATCGGTGAAGGCCTTCTGGGCGGCTTCCATCTTGGCCCAATCGACGTTCTTGGCGCGAGCGTAGTCGCTGTCCGGGAGGAACTTGGCCTTGACCTCAGCGGGCAACGCGATCGGCCGCGCCGGGCGCAAGTACGCGTTGGTCCAGATCGCCTGCCCCTTGTCGGACAGCAGATAGTCCATCACCTTCTTGGCCTTGTCGGCGTTCGGAGCGCCCTTCGTCAGGCCGACCACATAGGGGAACACGACCGAGCCTTCGCACGGGATTACGAAGGCGAAGTTGCCCTTCTCGGTGTACTTGGCCCGATACGCGTTGAAGTCGTAGTCGAACAGGATCGGGATCTCGCCCGACACGACGCGGGCGTAGGAGGTCTGCTTCGGCACGATCGCGTCGTTGGCGTGCAGCTTCTTGAAGAACGAAACCGCGGGCGAGAAATCCTGATCGCTGCCGCCGAGGGCGAGATTGACCGCCACCGCGCCGACATAGCCGACCGCCGCCGACGGCGGATCGAGATAGCCGACCATGCCCTTGTAGTCCGGCTTCTCGAGATCTTTCCAGCACGCTGGAACCGGCTTGCCGCCGAGCGCATCGACGTTGACGAACAGGCCGAGCGTTCCGGAATGGATCGCGGTCCACTCGCCGTCGGGATCCTTCAGGCCGGCCGGAACCTCGTCCCACTTCGCCGGCTTGTACGGCTGGGTGACGCCCTGCGCCTTCGCCTTCATGCCGAAATTGACGCCGAAATAGCCGATGTCGGCAACCGGGTTGCTCTTCTCGGCGATGAGCTGCGACAGCGCCTGACCGGAGTTCTTGTTGTCGAACGGAATGTCGTAGCCGAGATCGGCCTTGACCTGCTTGAGCATCGTCGCCCAGTCGGCCCATTGCGGCGGGCAGTTGTAGCAGATCACATCCGCGGCCTTCGCCGGCTGCAGAGATGCGAATGCGGACAGCGCCAGCAGCGCGGCGACCAGACGGACCGGTTTCATCAGCTTCCTCGTTTCGATGTCAGCGGGCGCCCGCCAGCCATGCCGACGCGGCGCGTCCTCACCTATCGGCGGCCCATGACAAGCTTGCGACAAGACAGGTACTCTGTGGTGCGGCGACCGCAGCCGCACATCCACCTTGGAACTTTCACCCGCGCAGATGATTGGGAGGCGGATGGCTGTGCCCGGCTCCGCCGAAGCAGGACGCCGCCGCGCACGCCGCATTGCCGAACGTGAGTTGCGACGATCGGTCGCCCGGATCGCATTGGCCAGCTCACCCGCAATCGACCCGACAAATGCCCGCCTGCACGATTGGCCAGCATGCGGGCTCAACGAAAGGAGCCGCCGAT
This sequence comes from Rhodopseudomonas sp. WA056, assembly GCF_010906995.1. Taxonomy (NCBI): domain Bacteria; kingdom Pseudomonadati; phylum Pseudomonadota; class Alphaproteobacteria; order Hyphomicrobiales; family Nitrobacteraceae; genus Rhodopseudomonas; species Rhodopseudomonas sp. WA056. The sequence continues at coordinate 30,887 of NZ_QPFS01000038.1, forward strand.
GCCGACGCCCGCCAAGAGCAACGCCTGCAGACCGTGGGACGACGAACAGGTCGAACGGCTGAAGGAGCTGATCGCCAGCGGGGCCTCGGCGGTGCGTGCGGCCGCTGCATTGAAGCGCGCGCGCTCATCGGTGCAGGTCAAGGCGCGCAAACTCGGGATGCCGTTCATGGCGAGTCGCGATGCCAAACGCATTCGCAACGCCAAAATCGCCGAGGCGGAAAGCCGGCTCGCCCGCTGAGTCGACGCCTGCGGTACGATCTTCCATCTGTTACACTCGACCTGCGGAGTGCGGCGAGCTGTCGCGCCTCATGACCAGATGCGCAACGGCTCGGCTCCCACTCCACCACCCGCTACCTTTCGCCAAAGTGCTAATCGGATGAATAACTAAGGTGCCAGATTTTTGCGGCGCGGCTGTGGAAAACAGCACATAATGCGCCGGCTATCGCCGCCATCGAATCAAATCTGAAAGGCGCCCGCGAAGCGGGCGGAAGGGTCAAACAATGCAATATTGGATCATTGCATTCACGGCCGCGCTGGTCGTGGTCATCGGGTACGCCGCCGGTCCGGTCGGCGCGCTGGTATCGCTGCTCGCTTTCGCGGGCTCATTGTATTTGATGTGGGCACGCAAGCTCGGCTTCGCCGGCGCCTGGACGCGGTTCGCGCTCGATCGTTTCTCGGCTCCGTTCTGGAAGGGCGAGAACTGGGAACGCTTCAACGCCATGTTCCACGATGGTGAGAGCGTGGTGAAGGCCGGCACCGTCGCCACTGCGCTGATCGCGCTGTCGCTGATCCTGCCGCCGAGCCAAGTCGCGCTGATCGCCGTCGTGGTGGCCGCATGGTACGCGTTCGAAGTCTATCGCAGCCATCGACCGCTGCCGCGCGCGACCACCGCCATCGAAGCCAAGCCGGTCAGCGATCCGGTGATCTACGCGCCGGCGCGCAACGAGACCGTGAAGATGAACTGACCGCGTCGGGCGGACGGTTCAAGCCAGCGGGCGGCGGGGGCATCCTCGCCGCCTTTATTTTTGGCTCGACCGCATGGCGGGACCGGAGCCGGCTTAGCGAGCCCCGACGTCCAACCTGCCGCCGCAGCCTACTCACTCGCGCGACTTATGCTGCCTATTTTGAAGGCAATTTTTGCTCTTTGTATGCAATTTACTCTCAGCGACCGGTCCAGCGCCGCCTCCCGGATCGCATTTCGACGCAATATCAGACACTTGCCGAGATAACCGCGTCTGGCACGATGCTTGCGAAGCAGTTCCATAGCCCCCTCCTCGTGCTCTGGAGCTCTAAATGAAGCGTCGCGATTTCCTGAAGTCTGCATCCGCCCTCGCCGCTGGTGCGATGGTGCCCGCACCGGTGATCTGGTCTGCCGCCAAGGCCGACGCCCGATCGGAGACCCTGCTGGTCGTCTCCGAAAGCGGTCCGAACAATCTCGACATCCACGGCGTCGGCACCAACGTGCCCGGCTACGAGGTGTCGTGGAATTGCTACGACCGGCTGATTACCCACGAGATGAAGGAAGGCCCCGGCGGCGTCCCCTACTACGATAAGGACAAGTTCAAGGGCGAACTCGCCGAGGACATGAACGTCGGCGACATGTCGGTGACCTTCAAGCTGAAGAAGAACGCCACCTTCCAGGACGGCACCCCGGTCACCGCCAAGGACGTCAAATGGTCGCTCGATCGCTCGGTCAGCGTCGGCGGCTTCCCGACCTTCCAGATGAGCGCAGGCTCGCTGACCAAGCCCGAGCAGTTCGTCATCGTCGACGACCACACCGTGCGGGTCGACTTCCTGAAGAAGGACAAGCTGACGATCCCGGATCTCGCGGTGATCGTGCCGTGCGTCGTCAACTCTGAACTGGTGAAGAAGCACGCCACCGAGAAGGACCCGTGGGGTCTCGAATACACCAAGCAGAACACCGCCGGCTCGGGTGCGTACCGCGTGGTGAAGTGGACCGCCGGCACCGAAGTGATCATGGAGCGCAACGACAAGTGGGTCGGCGGCCCGCTGCCGAAAATCAAGCGCGTGATCTGGCGGATGGTGCCGCAGGCCGGCAACCGACGGGCTCTGCTGGAGCGCGGCGATGCCGACATCTCCTATGAGCTGCCGAACCAGGACTTCGCCGAAATGAAGCGCGACGGCAAGGTCAACGTGGTGTCGCTGCCGATCAGCAACGGCATCCAGTATCTCGGCATGAACGTCTCGCAACCGCCGTTCAACAATCCGAAGGTGCGCGAGGCGGTCGCTTACGCCGTGCCGTACCAGAAGATCATTGACGCGGTGATGTTCGGTCTCGCCAATCCGATGTTCGGCGCGGCGGCGGACAAGCAAACCGAGGTCAAGTGGCCGCAGCCGACCAAATTCAACACCGACATCGCCAAGGCCAAGGCGCTGATGGCCGAGGCCGGCTACGCGAACGGCTTCGACACCACGCTGTCGTTCGACCTCGGCTTCGCCGGCGTCAACGAGCCGATGTGCATCCTGATCCAGGAAAGCCTGGCGCAGATCGGCATCCGCTGCACCATCAACAAGATCCCGGGCGCCAACTGGCGCACCGAGCTGAACAAGAAGGTGCTGCCGCTCTACGTCAACATCTTCTCGGGCTGGCTCGATTACCCGGAGTACTTCTTCTACTGGTGCTACCGCTCCGGCAATTCGATCTTCAACACCATGAACTACAACTCGCCGGAGATGGACAAGCTGATCGAAGCCGCCCGCGTCGCCGCCGCGGCCAACGATCTCCCGACCTACGATTCCAGCGTCAAGGGCTTCGTCGATCTCGCTTTCACCGACATCCCGCGCCTGCCGCTGTACCAGCCCTATCTCAACGTCGCGATGCAGAAGAACGTCTCCGGCTTCGCCTACTGGTTCCACCGCCGGCTCGACTACCGAACGATGGTGAAGGGCTGAGGCTCTTCTCCCTCTCCCGCTTGCGGGAGAGGGCCGGGGTGAGGGCGACGCGGGCACAGCGCTCGCGCACCCCGCCCCCGCCCCTCCCCGCAAGGGGGAGGGGAGCAGGCCGCGGCGCTTGGCAACGCAATGCTCTCTAACGCCATGACTTAAGGGTATGATCCAATGCTAACCCTGATCGGCAAACGCCTGATGTTCGCGATCCCGAGTCTGATCGGGGTGGTGATCGTCACCTTTCTGCTGACGCGTGCGCTGCCCGGCGATCCGGCGGCGTATTTCGCCGGACCAGCGGCGAGCAAGGAGGCGATCGAGCAGATCCGCCACAAGCTGGGACTCGACAAGTCGCTGCCAGAGCAGTTCGTCCGCTACACCGCCGATCTGGCCCGCGGAAATCTCGGCGAATCGCTGACGACCGGACAGCCGGTCGTCACCGAGATCAAGAACCGCCTCCCCGCTTCCGCCGAGCTGACACTGTTCGGGCTGGCGCTGTCGGTGGTGATCGCGATTCCGCTCGGCATCATGGCGGCGACGCGGCCGGGCTCGTGGATTGATCATCTGTGCCGGGTGACGACCACCGCCGGCGTGTCGCTGCCGGTGTTCTTCACCGGCCTGCTGCTGGTCTACGTGTTCTACTTCAAGCTCGGCTGGTCGCCGGCGCCGCTCGGGCGGCTCGACGTGTTCTACAGCGCGCCCGAGACGGTCACCGGCTTTTATCTGATCGACAGCCTGATCGCGCGCGATTTCGAGACTTTCCGCTCCGCGCTCAGCCAGTTGCTGCTGCCGGCGGCGACATTGGCGATCTTCTCGCTGGCGCCGATCGCGCGCATGACCCGCGCCTCGATGCTGGCGATCCTGGCATCGGACTTCGTCCGCACCGCCCGCGCCAGCGGCCTGTCGCCGCGCAAGGTGACGATGACCTACGCGTTCCGCAACGCGATGCTGCCGGTGGTCACCACGCTGTCGATGGTGTTCTCCTTCCTGCTCGGCGCCAACGTGCTGGTCGAGAAGGTATTCGCCTGGCCGGGCATCGGATCCTACGCGGTCGAGGCGCTGATCGCCTCGGACTTCGCGCCGGTCCAGGGCTTCGTGCTCACCATGGCGGTGATGTACGTGCTGCTCAATCTGGCGATCGACATCCTCTACGGCGTGATCGACCCGCGCGTGCGGCTGGAAGGCTAGGAGCATGACCATGACCAGCATCTCCCATCCGCTCAACGAGCCGTCGGCGCCCGCGCCAACGGCGCGCCGCTCCGGCCTCGCCGAGACGATCTCCCACGCGCGCTACGTGCTCGGCGGCAACCGGGTCACCGCCTTCGCATTCGGCCTGCTGGTGGTGATCGTGCTCGCCGCGCTGTTCGGACCGTACCTCGTGCCGTATGACCCGCTCGCCAGCAACACCGCCCAGGCGCTGAAGCCGCCCTCGGCGACCAACTGGTTCGGCACCGATCAGCTTGGCCGCGACATCTTCAGCCGCGTCGTGGTCGCGACCCGACTCGACCTGTTCATCGCGGTCGCCTCGGTGGTGCTGGTTTTCCTGATGGGCGGGCTGGCCGGCGTCGCCGCCGGTTACTTCGGCGGCTGGACCGACCGCATTGTCGGCCGCATCGCCGACACCATCATGGCGTTTCCGCTGTTCGTGCTGGCGATGGGCATCGTCGCCGCGCTCGGCAACACCGTGCAGAACATCATCATCGCCACCGCGATCGTGAACTTCCCGCTGTATGCCCGGGTCGCCCGCGCCGAAGCCAATGTCCGCCGCGAGGCCGGCTTCGTGATGGCGGCGCGGCTCTCCGGCAACAGCGAGATGCGTATCCTGCTGGTGCACATCCTGCCGAACATCATGCCGATCATGATCGTGCAGATGTCGCTGACGATGGGCTACGCCATCCTCAACGCCGCCGGGCTGTCGTTCATCGGCCTCGGCGTCCGTCCGCCGACCGCCGAATGGGGCATCATGGTCGCGGAAGGCGCGAGCTTCATGGTCTCGGGCGAATGGTGGATCGCGCTGTTCCCCGGCCTTGCGCTGATGACCGCCGTGTTCTGCTTCAACCTGCTCGGCGACGGCCTTCGCGACATCTTCGACCCACAGCGGAGGACGTGAGAATGACCACCCAGCCCCTCCTCGAAGTCCGGGATCTCACGGTCGAGTTCGCCACCCGCCGCGGCATCGTCAAGGCGGTGCAGCATGTCGATATCAGCGTCGGCAAGGGCGAGACGCTGGCGATCGTCGGCGAAAGCGGCTCCGGCAAATCGGTGACGTCCTATGCGGTGATGCGGATTCTCGACCGCGCCGGCCGGATCGCCGAAGGCTCGGTGATGTTCGGCGGCATGGATATCAAGGCCGCGACCGAAAAGGAGATGCGCGACCTGCGCGGCCGCGAGATCTCGATGATCTTCCAAAACCCGCGCGCCGCGCTCAACCCGATCCGCAAGGTCGGCGACCAGATCGAGGACGTGCTTCGCCAGCACGTGCAGTCGACCTCCGCCGATCGCGGCGAGAAGGCGATCGCCGCGCTGGAGGCGGTGAAGATCGCGCGGCCGCGCGAGCGCTATCACGCCTATCCGTTCCAGCTCTCCGGCGGCATGTGCCAGCGCGTGGTGATCGCGCTGGCGCTGGCCTGCAATCCGCAGCTCCTGATCGCCGACGAGCCGACCACCGGCCTCGACGTCACCACCCAGAAGGCGGTGATGGATCTGATCGTCGAACTGACGCGGAGCCGCGGCCTGTCGACCATCCTGATCACCCACGACCTCGGGCTGGCGGCTGCCTATTCCGACCGCGTGGTGGTGATGGAGAAGGGCCGCGTGGTCGAGACCGCGTCCGCGGCCGACATCTTCTCCAATCCGCAGCACCCCTACACCAAGAAACTGATGCGCGCCACGCCGCGCCTCGGTGTCGGTCTGCGGGAGCTGCTGCCGGAGGACGAGCGAAGCAGCGCGGCCGAACACGGCACGGCGCGAACCTCTCCCCACGCGCGGGGAGAGGTCGGATCAGCGCGTAGCTATGATCCGGGTGAGCGGGCGTCTCCACGTGTCGGAGCGCTCGGCCTTGCGG
>NZ_QPFS01000039.1:0-35720 GCF_010906995.1 Rhodopseudomonas sp. WA056
GATCAGCGAGGCGTGGACGTAGATCCGGCTCGCCGCCGTGCAGCTCTGGCCCTGCCGGGTGAAGCGCATGCCGGCGATCGCGCCGGCGACGACACGCGCCATGTCGGCGTCGGGATAGACGATCATCGGGCTCTTGCCGCCGAGCTCGAGGCTGACCGGAATGATCTTCTTGGCTGCCATCTGATAGATCAGCTCGCCGACCGCCTGCGAGCCGGTGAAGGTCACCTTAGCGACCGCCGGATGCTCGACCAGCGCCGCGCCGCAATCGCGGCCGGTGCCGCAGATCACGTTGAGCACGCCGTCCGGCAGCAGCTTGGCCATCAGCCGCGCCATTTCGATGGTCGCATACGGCGCTTCTTCGGAGGCTTTCACCACCACGGTGTTGCCCGCCACCAGCGCCGGGGCGATCTTCAGCATCATCAGCACCAGCGGCACGTTCCACGGCAGGATCGCGGCGACGACGCCGAGCGGCTCGCGGCTGGTGTAAGTGAGGATCTGCGGATCGAACGGCAGCGTCTCGCCCTTCAGTTCCGACGCGAGGCCCGCATACATCGTGATGATGTCGACCGCGGTCGCGACTTCGCCGCGGCATTCCGTTCGAATGGCTTTGCCGGTTTCCAGCGCCAGCACAGTGGCGATCACGTCGCTCTGCTCGGCGATTGCGCGTGCCGCGGCCGCAATCAGCTTGCCGCGCTGGCGCGCCGGCGTCGCCGCCCAGGCTGGAAACGCGACCGACGCAGCCGCCACCGCGCGGGCGACATCGTCGCCGGTTGCGGCCGGCGCCTTGCCGATCACTTGCCCGGTCGCGGGATCGACGACGTCGAGCGTGGCACCGCCGACGGACGGCACCAAAGCGTTGCCGATCAGGTGACGGGCCTGGAGTTGCGAGATCACCTCCGACACGGCGGGGGCGATGGCGGGATCGATGCGGGTGGCGATGTTGATCATCGCATCACCTTGGCGATCCCGCGCCCGCCGCGAAGGTCCAGGACGATCCAAGCCATTGGGCCAGACGCCAGTGCTTCGCGTCTGGTCCGCCGAGACCGCGCCATCTGGTTCTAAGGCACCGGCGGCAGCTCGTGACACGCTTTGCACGAAGCTGCCGGCGAGTCCGCACCAATCACGGAAACGCTCGCGCGCCCACTACGATGGAATCGACATGTCCGATCTCGATACTCAGCGCTTGCAGACGCTGCATCAGCTCTTCGACGCGTTCAACCGCCACGACGGCGCCGCCGTGATGGCCGCGATGACCGACGACATCGTGTTCGATGCCGCGGCCGGCCCCGAGGCTTGCGGTCGCCGGATCGTCGGCACCGCCGATGTCCGCGCCGCGTTCGAGACGACGTTCGCTACCTTCCCGGATGTGAGCTGGGAATGCACCCGCCACGCCGTGTTCGGCGACCGCGGCATCTCCGAATGGATCTTCCGCGCCACCACCAAGGACGGCGGCAGGATCGAGGCCGAAGGCCTCGATCTGTTCGGCTTCCGCGGCGATAAGATCTTCAGCAAGAGCGCGTTCCGCAAGGATCGCCCGGTGCTGCCGGCGACGGGGGCATCGGCATGAACAAGCCCGTGAAGACCCCGCCGCTCGCCGCCTACGATCCGCACTACGATCCCTTGGTCAGCGAAGGCCCCGGCCGCAACCGCGACTACGCGCCGACCTACTGGACCGCGAATTGCGGTCCGCTCCCCGAAGACGACGGCCCGATCAGCCGCGATACCGACGTCGATGTCGCGATCGTCGGCTCGGGCTTCACCGGGCTCGCCTCCGCGGTGTTCCTCGCCCGCGAGCACGGCATCAAGGCTGCAGTCCTCGAAGCCAACCGTGTCGCGTGGGGCTGCAGCACGCGCAATGGCGGCCAGGGCCAGAACGCCGCCGGCCGGTTGACGCGTTCGCAATGGATCGCGCGCTGGGGCCGCGATGTCGCGCTGAAGCTGCACGCCGAAATCAGCGACGGCTTCGAGACCTTCGAGGAACTGATCCGGCAAAGCCCGATCGACTGCGAACCGCAGCGCGGCGGTCATCTCTACATCGCGCATCGGCAGCGCAATTTCGAGAAGATCTCCGCCGAGGCCAAGGTGCTGAGCGAGGTGTTCGGCGAGCCCACCAAGGTGATCTCCGCCGATCAGCTCCGAAGTGATTATCTCAACGAAGCCGAGGCGGTCGGCGCCACGCTGGAGCCGCGCGGCACCGGCGTGCATCCCGCCAAGCTCGCCTTCGGCTATCAGCAGATGGCGCGCAACCTCGGTGCCACCGTGCATCCGGGCAGCCCGGTGATCGAGATCACCGAGCGGGGTGGCGCGTTCTATCTCCGCACTCCGGGCGGCACCGTGAAGGCGCGCGCGGTCGGCATCGCCACCGGCGCCTATACGGCGCCCGGCCTGACGCCGCTGCTGCGCGGCCGGTGCATGCCGATCCTGTCGAACTCGATCGTCACCCGGCCGCTGACTCCGGCCGAACTCGAAGCCACCGGCTTCAAGACCAAGCTGGTGCTGACCGATACCCGCACGCTGCGTTACTACTATCGTCTGCTGCCGGACAACCGCATCCAGATCGGCAGCCGCTCGTCGATCACCGGCGCCGATGCGGATCATCCCAAGCACCTGCAGCTCCTGATCGACGGCCTGCACCGCAAGTTTCCGGTGCTGCAGGGTATCGAGATCGATTACTCCTGGTGGGGCTGGGTCGACGTCAGCCACGACATGATGCCACGAATTTTCCAGCCCGACCCGTCGCAGAAGCTGGTCTACGCACTCGGCTACGGCGGCAACGGCGTGTCGTATTCGGCGCAGGCCGGGCGGCGCATGGCGCAGATGATCGCCGGACAGCGCTTCAAGGGTCAGGATCTGCCGATCTTCACCTCGCCGCTGCCGACCCACACCTTCTCGCCGTTCCGCCGGATCGGCCAGCGCATGCTGTATCGCTGGTATCACTACCGCGACGAAGCGGCGTAAGCCTTAAGGGTGGTGCTTGCCGGCCGAAGGCGAGGCCGAAACCGAACCGAACCGCCACGAAAAAATCCCGACAGGTCTGACCTGCCGGGATTTTTGTCATCAAAACCGAACCGGCATCACTCTGCCGGAGAAGCCGTGAGCCGATCAGGCGGCTTTCTTCAGAGGGCGCACCGTCGCCGGCTTGGCGCGGCGGACGTCGGTCGCGGGCTGCGAGGCTCGCTTGTCGAAAGCATCGCCGGCGGTCAGCACCACCAGGCCGGCGATCCCGGCGAACGCGCCGGCCACCGCCACGGTGATCACAAGCGGATAGCCGAACACGTAGATCAACGCAGCACCCACGACCACGGCGTTGAACAGGAAGAAATACGGCGCCTCCGGGCTGCCATGCTTGGCGTCCTTCACCAGCCAGCCGATCACAGGGATTTGGTAGAAGGCTTTGACCAGGAAGTTCACGGCGCTGCTCCTTTGACTGGATCGCTGCCATCTGGGACGAGGACCGAGAACGCCCTCGCGCAGAGCCCCGCAGCGAGGGCTCCGCACTACGAACTTTAGTCTATCGCAATGCAGAAATTGTCAATCACGAATGCAACGGATTCGCATTACGGTGCGACAGGAACCTGGAAGAATCGCAACTTTTCCGTGAACATACCGCTTTGCGGTATCTGAAGCCCACTTCGAGCACGCCCCAGCCCAGCTTGTGGGGCGGGGAACCGCTGCTGACATCGCTGACCGTCTCAGCCGTATCCTTTTAGGGCGTAGCGATCCATGCGGGGGATCGCCGATTGCTGCCGGTTGCAACCGATCCGATGCTCCCGGTGGACTTGCCTGATCCAGCATAAGCTGCTGATTTCGGCAGCAGGGGCTGCCCAGGTTCAGCGAGGACGACTGTCTTGACCGCTCTGCTCGATCGCCTGCGCACCCGGTTGCGCCGCCTGTTCCGGGCGCGCACGGTGCCGTTCGACGGCTTGACGCTGGTCGGCTACCGCCACGGCGTGCCGAAAGGCATGATCCATGCCCTGCTGTCCGGCGATTACGAGGCTCCCGAACGCGCTGCCGTCAAGGCCGTGGTCCGGCCCGGCGACCGCATCGTCGAGATCGGTGCCTGCATGGGCGTGGTGTCGTTGACAGCGGCGCGGATCGTCGGCGCCGCCAACGTCGTCGCGTTCGAGCCGAACCCTGCGGCGGCGGCGGTCGCGTCCGACAATTTCACCCTCAACCGCCTGCCGGTGAGGCTGGAGCGCGCTGCGGTCGGCTCGCAGGCCGGCACCGCGAGGCTGGCGATCGGCGAGGGAAGCTGGCTCGGTGCGGCGATCGGCGGCAGCCATCGAACCACTGTCGAGGTTCCGGTCCGGGCGATCGCGGAAGTGATCGCGACCTGCGACCCGACCGTGCTGGTCCTGGACGCCGAAGGCATGGAGGTCGACATCCTGCCGGCCTGTCCGATGCAGCATCTGCGCGCTGTGATTGCCGAATTTCATCTTGCCGGAGTCGACCCCGGCGTGATTCACGGATTGCGCCTGCATCTCGGCGCGCAGGGCTTCGCGCGCGATGCGGCGTTGAGTACCTGCGGCGAGATGGTCTGCACCGAAGTTTGGACCCGCGCCCAAGCCGCGACAGCCTCTGCCTGAAGCGAGACCGCACTGTGCCGAAGAAGCTCTCCGACTACACCCTCTCCGACTGGAAGCGGCTGCGGCCGCTGTCGCAGGGACTGAAAACCGCCCGCTACAACCGGATCGACCGGCGCTACCGGAGGCAGCCCGCCAAGCTCGGCGATCCTGCCGCGGTGGCGAAGGTGATCACCGGCCGGCGCGCGCTGTTCACCGTGGCATATCAGGACCCGCAGGCGATCGATCTGCAGATCCCGCTGATCCGGCTGTTCGTGCCGGATGCGTTGTACGTCGTGGTCGACAATTCGCCCGACGACGATCGCGCCGCCGAGATCGAACGGATCGCCGGCGACCACGGCGTGCCGTATCTGCGCGCGCCGGAGAATCCGTGGCAGAAAAGCAGCCGTTCGCACGGCATCGTGCTGAACTGGATCTGGCACAACATCATCCGGCCGGGCGCGCCGGAGATGTTCGGCCTGCTCGACCACGATCTGTTTCCGACCGCGCCGGACGATCCGTTCGCGCCGCTCGCCACCCAGAACGTCTATGGCTACGTCCGCACCACCGAACCGCCGAGCGAGCGCTGGTTTCTGTGGGCCGGCTTCACCATGATGCGGTTTGCCGCGGTGCGCGACCTGCCGCTCGACTTCGGCCAGGACTGGTTTCTCGGCCTCGATACCGGCGGCGGCAACTGGGGTCCGCTGTACAGCAAGCTCGACCTCGGCAAGCTCCAGCAATCCCCGTCGCGCTTCGTGCCGTACCGCGAGGGCCTCGCGACCTATGACGGGCCGTTCCAGTGGTGCGGCACCTGGCTGCACGAAGTCGGCCAGATGGGCGAGCCCGAGATCATGCGCGACAAGCGCCGGGTGGTAATGGAGCTGCTGGCGCCGCATCTGGAAGCTGCGCGAAACCTCACGGCCCGCTGATCCGGGTCAAAGCGTCCGCCACGGTCCCATCACAAGCTGTGCCATCAGGCGGATGCTGGAGCGGATGGCGGGAAGCCGAGCGAGGACGTGATGGGTGAGCCTGACAGCGGCGGCATCATCACCGCCAGGAACGTCGACCTGTCGAGCTGCGACCGCGAGCTGGTGCAATATCCGGAGGCGATCCAGCCGCACGGCGCGATGCTCACCGTCGACGAGCAGTCCGACCGTGTGCTGCACGCCAGCGCCAATTGCGCAGCGTTCATCGGCAAGCCGCCGGAAACGGTGATCGGCGCCCCGATCGCTTCCGTGCTCGGGCCGGGCTGGCGCGAACTGATCGGCTCTCTGCACCGGATGCCGCTCGACAGCGGACCGGTCAACATCGCCCGGGAGTCCTTCCTCAGCTCGGACCAGGGCTGGCATCTGTTCGCCCATCGCTGCGGTGGCCTGATCATTCTCGAATTCGAGAACGCCGAACCGGAGACCGCCGGCACGACATCGAACCTGTATTCGGAGGTCCGCGCCGACCTCGCCGCGCTGCAGGCGACCGAGAGCGTGCAGGCATTCTTCGATCTCGCTGTCGAGCGGATCCGCGCCTTCACTGGCTACGACCGGGTGATGGCCTATCGCTTCGCCGAAGACGGCAGCGGCCAGGTGATCGCGGAGGCAAGACGCGACGATCTCGAACCCTATCTCGGGCTGCATTATCCCGCGACCGACATCCCGGCGCCAGCGCGGCGGCTGTTCGCGCTGAGCTGGGTGCGGCACCTGCCGGATGTCGGCTACACGCCGGTGCCTCTGCTGGCGGCGAACTCGCCGCTGGTGACGGGGCCAGTCGACATGAGCTTCGCGAGCCTGCGCAGCGTCTCGGTGATGTACACCGGCTACCTGAAGAACATGGGCGTGCAGTCGACGCTGGTGATGCCGCTGGTGAAGGAAGGCCGGCTGTGGGGCCTGATCTCGGCGATGCATCATGCGGCTCCCCGCCACATCTCGCACCAGATGCGGATGGCGGCGGAGTTTCTCGCCCATACGCTGTCGCTGCTGATGTCGGCGAAGGAAGACGCCGAACAGTTCGAACGGGTCAGCGCCCGCAAGGCAGCCGCGGACGAACTCACCCGCCTGCTGACCAAAGAGGCCGATGTCGGCGCCGCATTGCGCGCGTCGGGCTCGCTCGACTTGCTGAACGCGATGATCGATGCCGGCGGCATTGTCGTGGCGTCCGGCGGCGAGCCGGCCACCCGCGGCGACACACCAGCCCCCGGGCCGCTGCTCGAACTGACAAACTGGCTGCTCGATCACGCCGCGCCGGTGTTCGCCACTGATCGCCTGCCGGGCATCGTTTCCGCCGCGCAAGCCGTCGCCAAACAGGCGAGCGGTGTTTTGGCGGTACGGCCGCTGCCCGATCAGCCAATGCTGATCGCTTGGCTGCGGCCCGAGCAGATCGAGGACGTGCAATGGGCCGGCGACCCCCGCAAGCCGGTCGAAATCAGCGAGGCGGACGGGATGCAGCGGCTGCAGCCGCGTAACTCCTTCGCGCTGTGGAAGGAGAGCGTGCAGGGCCGCGCGGTGCCCTGGCGTGACGACGAAAAGGATGCCGCCACGCGGCTCGCCACCGCGATCGCCGAGATCGTCGCGACCCGCAAGGGACGGATCGAGCGGATCAACCGGGCGCTGGATGCGTCCCACTCGGAGCTCAGTCACTACACCGACGTCGCCTCCGCCGAACTCAAGGAGCATCTGCGCGGCATCCACCATCTCACCACCTCGCTGCGCCACCGCCAGGGCGAAGTGCTCGACGAGGAAGGACGCCAGCAGGTCGCCACCATCTTGAAACTGACGCAGCGGATGGACGCGCTGGTCGATGCGCTGCTCGACCGCAGCCGGGGCGGCAGCGAAGCAGCCTCCGAGACGGTCGACCTCGACGCCGTGCTCGATGACGCCCTGGCGCCGTTCGCGCGCCGGATCGCCGAAGACCGCATCGACGTGCGTCGGCCGATGCGGCTCGGCACGGCGCTGGGCAACCGCGAATGGATCGGCGAGGTTTTCACCAATCTGATCGGCAACGCCATCCGCTACAACGACAAGCCGGAGCGCTGGATCGAAATCGGCGTCGAGGACCGGTCGCCGCCTCGCTACTATGTGCGCGACAACGGCGTCGGGATCGCCGACGCAGATCAGCAATTGATCTTCCAGATGTTTCACCGCGTCGACCAGCCGGAGCAACGGGCCGACGGCGCCGGCGTCGGTCTGGCGATGACGCGCCGGATCGTGGCGCATCACGGCGGCCGGATCTGGGTGCAATCCCGCCTCGGCGAAGGCGCGACGTTCTATTTCACGCTCGCGCCCGATGGGGAACGGCGCGATGCGTAGCATCGTCCGCCTCGGGCTCTCCCGGCTGCGGCCGCCGCTGATGCTGCTGGCGCTCGTCTTCGCGGTGTCGACGCTCGGGCTGATGCTGATCCCTGGGGTCGATGTTCAAGGTCGCCCGTGGCGGATGACGCTGTTCGACGCGTTCTATTTCGTCACCTACACGGCGACCACGATCGGCTTCGGCGAACTGCCGCATCCGTTCACCGACCAGCAGCGCGGCTTCGTCACCGTCATCATCTATCTGTCGGTGATCGGCTGGGCGTGGCTGCTCGGCTCGCTGCTCAGCCTGGTTCAGGAAAGGGCGTTTCAGCAGGCGCTGGTCGACCGCCGGTTTCGCCGCGCTGTCGCCGGGCTGGATCAGCCGTTCTATCTGGTGTGCGGGCTCGGCGACACCGGCATGACGGTGGTGCACGCGCTGCGCCAGCTCGGCTGCCGGCTGATCGCGATCGACAAGGACGAGCGCGCCGTGCAGCAGCTCGAGATCGAGGGGCTGAACGGCAAAGCGCCGGCGCTGATCGCCGATGCCCGCTCGCCGGAGACGCTGACGGCCGCCGGCCTGATGAAGGCAGAATGCAAAGGCGTGCTGACGCTGTGCAACGACGATGAGGTCAATCTCGCCGTCGCGATCGCCGCCTCGATCCTGCGCCCCGGGCTGACGGTGATCGGCCGTGCCGATTCGCAAGCGACCGCCGCGTCGATGAGTTCGCTCGGCACGCACCGGGTGATCAATCCGTTTCGCGAATTCGCCGACCACCTGACGCTGGCGATGCGGGCGCCGGACGTCTACCGGCTGACCGCCTGGCTGACCAGCGCGCCCGGCGCCAATCTGTTTCCGAGCGCGCCGGCGCGGATGCCGGCGGCTCCCGGCCATTGGATCGTGTGCGGCTACGGACGGTTCGGCCGCGAGGTGGTGGCCGCCGTGCAGCGCGGCGGCTTCACCGCGGCGGTGATCGACCCGGTCGGCTCACGGGCCGACGGCCATCACGCCGTGCACGGCCGCGGGGCCGACGTCGCGGTGTTGCGCGAGGCCGGCATCGCGCACGCATCCGGCATCGTCGCCGGCACCGACGACGATGCCGAGAATCTGGCGATCGCGATCGCGGCGCGGCGGCTGAAGCCCGACATCTTCCTGATCGCCCGACAGAACCTGCGGGCCAGCCACATGCTGTTCGCCAAGCTCGGCGCCGACATCACCATGGTGCCGAGCGAGATCATCGCCAATCAGTGTCTGGCCGCGCTGCGCACGCCGCTCTTGGCGGACTTCCTCGAAGCCGCACGTCAACAGGACGAGTTCTGGGCGTTCACGCTGTCGGAGCGGCTGCGCGCAGCACTCGGCAACGACACGCCGCAGTTCTGGAGCACGGTGCTCGACGCCGACCACGCACCGAACTTCGTGGGCAGCGACGGCGCGCTGAAACAGCCGGTGACGGTGGCGGAGCTTTGCGTCGATCCGGAGCACCAGGACGCCGCGCACCCGCTGCGGCGGCGGGCGATCGTGCTGCGGCTGATCCGAGGCGAGAGCACAATCGAGACGCCCGCAGACGATGCCATGCTGCAGCCGGGCGATACGCTGCTGTGCGTCGGCTCCGCTGCCGCCTGTGCAACACAGCAGCGGCGGCTCGGAGGCCGCTGAGGCGGATCAGAACGAGACGCGATGCAGCGCGACGCTGTCGTGCAGCGAGAACAGCGGCCCGTCATACATGAACGAGCACTGGTGGATCACGATGCGGTCGGCCTCGACGCTGACATGGGCGTAGTCCGGCGGCTCGTGCGAGGCGGGGATGTGGCCCTCGGTCACCAGATCGAACGCGACCTGATGCGCCAGCCCGCGCTGGATGTGATACGGGATGCCGCGCCACACGCCCGAGATCGGCCGGTGCAGATGCCCCATGAACAGATAGTCCGGCTTGCGAGTGCGGGCGATCACCTCCCACTCTGCATCCGGATTGGCGAGACGGATCGTATCCATGTAGCGCAAGCCGGTGTCGAACGGCGGGTGATGCTGGAACAGTAGCAGCGGCCGGTCGGCCGGCGCTTCCGCCAGCGCGTGTTCGAGGAACGCCAGCCGCGCCTCGCACAACAGCCCCTCGTGGTTCGGCGCGGCTTCATTCAGCGTGTCCAGCGTGACGATCGTCGCCGCCTCGAACACCTGCACGGTGTGCACGAAGCCGTTCGTATCGCGCGGCACGCCGGGGAAGAATTTGGCGAATGCGTCACGCTTATCGTGATTGCCCATCATCAGGATGGTCGGCGCGCGCAATCCCGCCAGCACCGAAGCCAGATTGTCGTAGGCCGGCTCCTCGCCCCAATGCGCCAGATCGCCGGTGACGATCACGAACGCGATGTCGGGATGCTCACGGTTGATGCGCGCCACCGCGGCACTGAGCCGTTCGGCCGGATCGAGCCCGTAGATGCGGCGGCCGCAGGCGACGAAATGCGTATCGGTGAGAACGACGAACTTCATCGCAGCATAGTCTCCCTGTTCCAGGCGTTGTAATCGGGCGAGCCCTCGACCCGGATCTCGCCGGTGTAGCCGAACTCGACCATGTGAGCGGTGACGTAGTCGTCGCCGAAGAACACCACGCCGTAGGACTCCGGCAGGTCGGAGGCGCTCAGCATCCGGCGCTCGGAGAACAGCGGATAGCTGGCATGGTTGGTGCCGCGCAGCGAGCTGACCGGCACGCCGGCGACCGAGCCGGCCAGCGGTAGATGGCAGTGTCCGAAGAAGATGTGGCGGATGCGGTCGCGATGCCGGCCGACGATCTGGCGGAACGCGCCATCGTCCAGCAGCCGGATCTGATCCATCGGACCGAGATGCGTCGGCATCGGATTGTGATGCATGAACAGCAGGAACGGACCGGGATGTTCGGCGAGTTGCCGGGTCAGCCACGCCCCGCGCATCTCACAATAGCGGCCCGCATGGGTGCCGGCTTCGGCGGTGTCGAGCAGCAGGCAGCGGCCGGCCGGGGTATCGTACACAGCCTGCACCAGGCCATGCTCGTCGGCGCATTCCGGAAACACACTTAGGAAATTCTCGCGGCGATCGTGATTGCCGATGCACAGCCGCACAGGAATCGGAAACGCACCTAGCTGCGCCCTCAGCCAGCGATAGTCGTCGGCGTCGCCCCAATCCGACAGATCGCCGGTGATCACCATCAGCTCGGCATCGTGATGGTCGCGCAAGATATGGGTCAGCGCCCGCTCGAAATTCAGCCGCGGATTGCGGCCGCCGATCGTCGCGCCCGCCGTGGTGAGGTGGATGTCGCTGAGATGGATCAGTTTCATGGCCCGCTCCAGAACGTGACGCGACGGAGCGCGGCAAGCGCTCCGTCGCCGGGAGGTTCTTTCGTTACTTGGCGGCGCCGACGGTCTTCGGCAGCAGGTTCTGGACGTCGCGGGTCATGTCGGCCAGCACCGCATCCGGCTCCTTGGCGCGCGCGCCGGAGACGATCGAGTTGAGGTGGTCCTTGATCACGTCGGTGATCTTCAGGCCGTTGTCGCCGGGGAACGCGTACCACTTGGTCAGCAGGCCGAGCTGGCTGACCGCGGTGTAGTTGTTCGGGTTCTTCTCGTAGAAGTCCTTCAGATAGACGTCGTTGGCGACCTTGTTGGGCGGCATGTAGCCGGTGGTCTCGGCCATGATCGCCGCGCCCTTCGGGCCGGTCCAGAACTTCACCACTTCCCAGGCGGCGTCGCGCTTGGCCTTGTCCTTGGCGGTGATCAGCACGACGTTGCCGCCGGCCGGCAGCCGGCCGTTCGGCTTGACGACGTCCGGGAACGCGATCGTCTTCAGCGCGAACTTGCCGCCGATCATGTCGGTGGTCTTCTTCAGGTCCGAGGTCGAGGTGATGTGGATCCCGGTCTTGCCGGCCGCGAAGGTGGCGCGCATCGACGGCTGGTCGAGATTCGGCATGCCGCCCTCGGTGACCAGGCGGGCGATGGTGCGCATCGCGAACTGGCCTTCGGGGCCGTCGAACGCCACCTTGGTCTCGTCGGCATTGAGCATGGTGCCGCCGCGCGCGAACACCGGCGCCTGCCACAGCCAGTTGCCGGTGATGTCCCAGGCGTAGGTGATGCCGTTGGTGTCGGGGCCGAGCGCCTTGACCTTCTTGGCGAGGTCGAGCAGGCCGTCCCAGGTGGTCGGCAGGTTGTTCACATCGCCGCCGGCCTGCTTCACCAGGTCGAGATTGACGTAGACGATCGGCAGCGAGATCGCGAACGGCAGCGCATAGACTTTGCCGCTGGCGGTACCGATATCGTACATCGCCTGGTGGAAGCCCTGCTTGTCGAAGTCCTTCTCGGCCGCGATGTAGCCGTCGAGCGGCGCCGGGATGTTCTTGTCGACCAGCACGCGGATGCGGTTCAGGCCCTGGAAGGTAACGTCGGGCAACTGATTGGTCACCGCCTCGCGCAGCACCTTCTGGGTAGCCTCTTCATACGACTCGTAAGGCGCACGGAAGCTGACCTTGATCTCCGGATGCACCTTGGCGAATTCTTCGGCGATCCGCTTATGGGTCTCGGTGAACAGCTCCGGATACGGGAACTGCAGCACCACTTCGGTCTGCTGCTGGGCGTGGGCGATACCCGCAACCAGCGTCATCGCGGCTGCGGCGAACCATCTCTTCAGCATGTCGATCTCCTGTTGGGTTGGATTACTTGAGTCCGGTCAAAGTGATGCCTTCGATGAAGCGGCGCTGCGCGAGCAGGAAGGCGACGACGAGCGGGGTGATGATCACGATCGCGGCGGCCATCAGCGGGCCGTAGCTGGTGCCGGCCTCGGCATTGCGGAAATGCGCGACCGCGAGCGGCGGCGTGTAGTATTGCTGGCTGTTGAGCACGATCAGCGGCCAGAAATAGTCGTTCCAGTGCGCCACCACCGAGAAGATGCCGAACGCGGTGACCGCGGGGATCGCGGTCGGCAGCATCACCCGCCAGACGATGGCGAATTCCGACATCCCGTCCATCCGGGCGGCGTCGAGCAGATCGTCCGGCACCGTCATGAAGAACTGACGCATCAGGAAGATGCCGAACACCGAGATGGTGAACGGCAGCACCAGCGCCGCGTAGCTGTCGAGCGCCCCGAGCTGGTGCAGCAGCAGGAACACCGGGATCGCGGTCGCCTGCGGCGGGATCAGGATGCCGAACAAAACTAGCGCGAACAGCGTCTTGCGCCCGACAAAACGCAGCTTGGCGAGCGCATAGGCGGCCGGCAGCGCGATCAGCACCTGCAGCGCGAAGATCGACACCGTGACGATCACGCCGTTGAGCAGGAAGCGACCGAGATCAGCCTTGCCGAACGCGATGCGCAGATTGTCCCACAGCGCGAAATGATGCGGGATCAGATGCAGATCGCTGGAGTAGATTTCGTCCGGTGGCTTCGACGCGGTCGATAGCATCCAGACGAACGGCGCCAGCATCAGCACCGCGCCGAACATCAGAGCGGCGTGGCGGAGGCTGGAGCGGATCAGGCTTCGTCGCGCGGCGATCATGCGTAGTGCACCTGCTTGGCGGCGAGCCGCGACTTCACCAGGGTCAGCAACAGCACCAGGCCGAGGAACACCACCGTCACCGCGGCGGCGTAGCCGGAGCGGAAGAACTCGAAGCCTTCCATGTACATGGTGTGGATCAGCACCTCGGTGGACTTCGACGGCCCGCCCTTGGTGAGGACGTGGACGGTGTCGAACACCTGAAACGACCGGATGCCGGTGATCACCACCACAAACAGCGTCACCGGTCCGAGCATCGGCCACGTTACCAGCCGGAACCGCGACCACGCACTCGCGGCGCCATCGATCTCGGCAGCGTCATAGAGATGCTTCGGGATCGACATCAGCCCGGCCAGGAACAGCACCATGTTGAAGCCGACCGCCTGCCAGATCCCGATCACACACAGCGCGTACAGCGCGGTGCCGCGATCCTGCAGCCACGGATGCGGCGCGAAGCCGACCATCTTGATAAGCCCGTTCACCAGACCGAACTGCGGATGCAGCATGAACTCCCACACGATCGCCATCGCGATCAGGGTCGCCATCACCGGCAGGAAGTAGATGGTGCGATAGAAGCTGCGAAAGCGCGTGCCGCTCTCGATCAGCATCGCCACGCCGAGGCCGAGCGCGACCGAGCCCGGCACCACGATCACCGCGTAGGTCAGCGTATTGGTGAGCGAGATCCAGAACACCCGGTCGGCGAACAGCTGCTGATAATTGGCAAGGCCGATCCAGGCGAACGACGGCGCGCCAAGCTGATAATCGGTGAACGACAGCGCGATCACGCCGGCGAGCGGCCCCAGCAGCATCAACAGCATCAGCGTAAACGCCGGTGCGACCAGACCGTAGGCGACGGTGCCGCGGCCCCGACGACGCGGTCTGGCCGAGGCGCGCGCAGTTGCGGGGGCGTCGAGATCGCGCAGCGAGACGGCGGCATCGGACATCGTGACCTCAGACATGGGCCACCTCCCGGATCATCTCGACCGAGGCTTCCGTGCGGATCGCAATCCGCTTGCCCGCGGCATCGAACAGCCGGGTCGCCTCGGGCGCAAAGCCGAACCGCTGGGTGCTGCCGATCGCAGGAAGCCGAAGCGGATCGTCGAGCCGGATCACCACCGGATCGTTCAGCCCGTCACAGCCGAGATGCACGAAGGCTTCGGCCCCCATGTTCTCGACATGCATCACCACGCCGGACAGATCGCCGCTCCCGAGACTAATCCGCTCCGGGCGGACTGCGACGCGGCAGGGCCCGGCGCTGGCCCCGGCCCTTACGGCGAGCACGCGATCGAGCATCACGATGCGGCCGTCCGCCTGCACTGCGCCGGGCAGCACGTTGATCTTCGGACTGCCGATGAACTCGGCGACGCGGATATCGCGCGGATTGTCGTAGACGTCGCTCGGCGTGCCGACTTGCACCAGTTCGCCGCCGATCATCACGGCGATCCGGCCGGACATCGTCATTGCCTCGGCCTGATCGTGCGTGACGTAGACGAAAGTCGCTTTCAGCCGGCGATGCAATTGCGCGATCTCGGCGCGCATATGCACCCGGAGTTTGGCGTCGAGGTTGGACAGCGGCTCGTCGAACAGGAAGCCGACCGGCTCGCGTACCAGCGCCCGGCCGACCGCAACACGCTGGCGCTGACCACCGGAGAGCTGCCCGGGCTTGCGGGCCAGAAGCGGCGAGATTTCGAGCTGCGACGCGACGCGCTCGACATCGGCACGGATGCCGCGCTCGACATGGTAACGGTTCGGCAGCAGCCGGCCCAGCAGCGGCGCGCGCTCCAGTGCCGACAACCGCTTCATCCGCAGCGGCACCGCGATGTTGTCGAACACCGACAGATGCGGGTACAGCGCGTAGGATTGAAACACCATCGCGAGATTGCGCGAACTCGGCCGGATGTGATCGACCGCGACGCCGCCGATCTTCACTTCGCCGGAGCTCTGCGGCTCCAGCCCGGCGATCACCCGCAGCAGTGTCGACTTGCCGCATCCGCTCGGGCCGACCAGCGACACGAACTCGCCGTCATGGATCGACAGATCGACGCCCTTCAGGACTTCGGTGTCGCCGAACGATTTGCGGATCGCGCTGAGCTCGATCTTCGCCATCACCTGTCCCCTGGCCTCGTTGCGATGCGGCACAGGGTTAAGGGCAGCGTCTGACAGTCACATAACGGTCGCCAGCTTTGCTTATGGCTTTCACCAGGTTTCCTGGTGAGGCGGAGCAACGAGCCCGATGGCCCTGACTTCGGCGCGGGTCCGTGCCGTCAACGCCGTGTTCGATGCCGGCAGCTTTGCAGCCGCAGCGCGGCGGATCGGCGTGACGCAATCGGCGGTGGCACAATCGGTGCGCGAACTCGAAGGCGAGTTCGGCGTGACGCTGTTCGAGCGCCACGGCGCCAATCTGATTCCGACCTCGCTGTGCCGGCAACTTTATGGTGCCACCAGCCGGATGCAGGCGGTGGAAACCGATGCGCTATCGATCCTGTCGCAGCGCGAGGAGCTGGCCGGCGGCGAACTACGCGTCGGGCTCGGCAACTCGATGCCCGGCATGGCGCTGATCGCAACCTTCAAGCAGATGTACCCCAAGGTGCAGGTCGCGATCGAAATCGGAAGCTGGTCGGCGATCGTCGCCGCCGTGGTCGATCAGCGCGTCGACATCGGCGTGCTGCCGGACGTGCCGGCCGATCGCCGCTTCCGACGCGAGATCTGCCTCGAACAGCGCGTCATGGCGCTGTGCCATCCGAGCCATCCGCTGAAGAAGAAACCGCAGGTCACGATCGCCGAACTGATGCGCTATCCGCTGGTGTTCCGCACCCGCGACTCGTCAACTCAGCGCGCGGTCGACCGCGCGTTCCGCGTTGCCGGTTTGCGACCGGTGCCGTCGATCGTGGTCAACACCCGCGAGGGCATGCTGGAGGCCGTCGCCAATCATCTCGGCGTCGGCTTCATGTGGGAGCACGGCTCGAGCCGGGTCGACCGCATCGCCAAGGTGCCGATCGCCGAACTCGACGCCGAGTCGCCGGAGTGCATCTTCGCGCTCGCCGGCAAGAAGGGACGGCTGGTCGAACTGTTCTTCCTCGCCAATGGCGCGCACTCGCCGCCGCGCGAGTGAGACGGCGGCGTCAACGCCCTGTCGATGCGGCCACGAAGGTTCGCACCACGTCGCTGACGGGATGGTGCGCGATCTCGGCGGGCGCACCGACCTGTTCGAGACGGCCGGCCGCCAGGATGGCGAGGCGATCGCACTGCATCGCCTCCGGGCCGTCGTGGGTGACGATCAGCATCGTCAGGCCGCCACGCGCATGGATGCGGCGCAGGATCCGCCACAGCTCGGCTCGCACCAGCGCGTCGAGCGCGCTGAACGGCTCGTCGCACAACAGCAGATCCGGCTCGATCACCAGCGCGCGCCCGAGCGCCACCCGCTGCCGCATCCCGCCGGAGAGCTGGCGCGGATACTTACCGGCATCGTCGCCGGAGAGGCCGACGTTCGCGAGCATCGCCCGTGCGCGTTCGCGGCGCTCGCGCTTCTGCAGGCCGAGCGCGATGAGCGGAAACGCCACATTGTCGAGCGCGGTGCGCCACGGCAGCAATGCGGGATCCTGAAACACCATGCCGAGCCGCGCGCTGCGGCGCTGCACGACCCCGGCGTCCGGCATCAATAGCCCGGCGGCGAGCGCCATCAGCGTGCTCTTGCCGCTTCCGGACGGCCCCATCACCGCGGTGATCGAGCCTGCCTCGACGTCGAGATCAATGCCGCGCAGCACCGGCGCCGCCTGATAGCCGAACTGCACGCCGCGGAACTGCAGCACCGGCTCGCTCATCGGCCGCCGCTCCGCTCGTCGTCGCGCCATAGCCAAAGCCGGCGCTGCAGCGGCTGCAGCACGCCGGCATCGACCACGATCAGCACCCCGACCACGACCACCACCCAGGCCATGGTCTCGGCGGTGTCGACATGAGCGCGTGCGGTGGCCAGACCATCGCCAATCCCGCCGGCGCCGGCGAGCAGCTCGGCCATCACGGCGATCTTCCACGACATCGCCAGCGTGGTGACCAGCGCCGGAAACAGATGGCTCAGCAGTTGCGGCCCGTACACTTCGGTCAGTCGCGCCGAGAACGGCACCTGGTACACCCGCGCCATCCGGGCGAGCGTGCCGTCGAGGCTGCGAACGCCCTCCAGCGCCGCGGCGAACAGCATCGGCCCGATGGCGGCCGCGACCGTCACCACCACCGCCCAGCGCCCGCCGAACCACAGCAGCGCCATCACCACCCAGGCGATCGCCGGCACCCCGAGCAGAATGATCGCGACCGGCTGCAGCGCGCGCTGCGCCTCTTCGCGCAGACCCGCGACCATCCCGGCACACGAGCCGATCAGCACGCCGATGATCCAGCCAAGCCCGGCATTGCCGGCGGTCTCGAGCAGCGCCGGCCCGACCTGCCCGGCGCGGATCATCCGCCACAGCGTGGCTGCGGTGTCGCCGAGGCTGGGCAGTATCAGCGGCCCATAGGCGCGATGCCCTGCCTCCCACAGTGCAAGCAGCAGCACGATGCCGACCAGGCTCCAGGCCCACGAGATCCGCGCGCTACCCCGCATAGAACGCCGCGTCCGGCAGCCGGCCGCCGACGATGCCGGGATCAAGCTCCATCAGGTTCTTGAAGTACACTTCGATGTCGTCACGCGCCTGTTGCGCGGCAACGACGTCGAGGCGGACATGCGGCAGCGACGCAGCGATCACTTCGGCGGACAGGCCGAGCGCCGGCGCGGCCAGCTCTGCGGCCTCGCGGGGGTGCGCGGCGATCCAGTTACTTGCTTCGACGCAAGCGGCCTGCACGGCGGCGACGACCTCGGGCTGAGTGTTCAACAGCTCGGGGCTGACCGCGAGGCCGACTTGCGGAATCCGCGGCCCGCGACCGGTGTGACGGCCATAGAGTTCGGCGACATCCAGCACCCGATACACCGGCCTGCCGTCCTGCCTGGCGCGGAGCAGCGCGGTGGTGGCGGCAGGCTCGTGCAACACGGCGACGTCGCTGCGGCCGGCGAGAAACAGCGGCACCGCCTCGCCCGGCGAGCCGACATATTCGCAGCGGACGTCGCGGTCCGGATCGAGCCCGGCCCAGCGCAGCACCAGCCGAAACAACAGGTCTGGCGCTTCATTCTTGTTCGACAGCAGAATGCTGCGGCCGGCGAGATCGGCAACCGACTTGATCGCCGGATCGCGCGCCATCACGTAGAGTACGCCCCAGGTGACGACGTTCAGCATTTGGGTCCCGGCGCCGCGGTTGAAGAAATTGGCCGCCGCGTAGGTCGAGGTCGCAAACAGCCGAAACTGTCCCGACGCGATCCCGGCGCGCATCTGGTCGGTGCTTTTCCAGAGCTGAAAGCGAATCCCCGGCGCGGCCTGCTGCAGCCGCTCCGACGCGACGGCGCGGACGAACAGCGCCGACGGCGTCGCCGGAATCCCCCACAGCGTCAGCGGCTCGGCCGCGAACGCCCGCGTCAAGTCCAGCGCCGGCAGCGCCGCCAGGCCGCACACGACCTCGCGACGATTGACCAGCGGGTGCTGAGGCGAAGTCATCACGAGCCCCCGTCAGTACAGGATCGTGCTCATGGTGAGATCGTCCCAGATCTCCTTGACGGTGTGCTGCAGCTCCCGCTTGCGCGAGGCATAGTGAGTGTGCAGCAGCCGATGCGCAATCTCGGAATTCGGCGCCTGCAGCAGTTCGCGATACAGCGCCTGGACCTGGGGATTGTTGTGCGACTGCCGGACCTTCGCAGCCCGGTCGACATTGTAGATGGTTTCGCGCCGCTTCAGCGCGAGCGGCAGATACGCCTTCTTCGAACGCAGCGACCCGCCGCCATCGACGCAGCCGCCGGGGCAGGCCATCACTTCGATGAAGTCGTAATTGGCTTGCCCGCTCAGCACCGACTCCACCAGCCGGCGCGTATCGCCGAGGCCGTGAACCATCGCGACTTTGACCTCGCCGACCGGACCGCCGAGATCGACGCTCGCCTCGCGCAGGCCTTCAAAGCCGCGGAGCTGCATCAGCTCGATCCGGTCCAGCTCGCGGCCGTTGACCAGCGCGTAGATGGTCCGCACCGCCGCTTCCATCACGCCGCCGGTGGTGCCGAAGATCGCACCGGCGCCGGAGTAGGCGCTGAGGAACGGACGATCGAACTGCGACGATGGCAGGTCCTTCAGGTCGATGCCCTCGCGCCGCAGCAGCCGGGCGAATTCGCGCGTGGTCAGCACCAGGTCGGTTTCGGGCCACCCGTCATGAACCATCTGCGGCCGAACCGCCTCGTCCTTCTTGGCGATGCACGGCATGATCGAGATCACCCGGATGCGCTCGGCGGGCACACCGAGCTGTTCGGGCAGATAGCTCTTGGCGATCGTCGACAGAACCTGCTGCGGTGACTTGGTCGAGGACAGCAGCGGCAGCACGTCCGGATAGTGGATCTCGGCGAAGTTGATCCAGGCCGGGCAGCACGACGTGAAGGTCGGCCGCCGCCCCTGCTTCAACCGCGCCAGCAGCTCCGCGCCCTCCTCCATGATTACCACGTCGGCGGCGAAATTGGTGTCGAGCACCACGTCGACCCCGAGCTTGCGGCAGGCGGCGATGATCTGACCTTCGACATTGGTGCCGGCCGGCATGCCGAATTCCTCGCCGAACGCCACCCGCACCGCCGGTGCGAACTGCACCACCGTGACGACGTTCGGATCGCAGATGTAGCTGAGGGCCCGCTCGGTCTCATCGCGTTCGCCGAGAGCGCCGGTCGGACAGACCAGCACGCACTGGCCGCAGGAGACGCACACCGAGTTCGGATAGCCGTCCGCGTCGCGCAGCGCCACCACCCGTTCCATGCCGCTGCCTTCGATCGCCAGGGCGTCGATCTTCTGGTGATAGCGGCAGATCGCCACGCAGCGCTGGCAGCGGACGCAGCGCCGCATGTCGCGCACCATCGACGGCGAACTCTGATCGACCGGGCGCGACTCGGTCCGTTCCCGATCGAAAAACCGATTCTGCTGCAATCCGACAAACTGCGCCAGATCCTGCAGCTCGCAACTGCCGTGCCGGATGCAGGTCGCGCAATCCTGCAGATGGTCGGCCATCAAGAGCTCGACCTGCAGACGCTGCATGTCGCGCGCCTTCTTGGAACGGGTCTGCACCTCCATGCCGTCGCGCACCGGGGTGTTGCAGGCGGTGACGATCTGCGCCGTGTCCTTGCCGGCCTGCAGGATCTCGACCAGGCAGACCCGGCAGGCGCCGGGGGTGTGGTCGATGTCTTCCAATTCGCACAGCGTCGGGATGTAGACGTCGTAGCGCCGCGCGCAGGACAGGATGGTCTCGTTGGCGAAGCCGGCGCAGGCGACGCCGTTGATCAAGAGCGCGATCGTCGCTTCGGCGGGATCGCGGGCGGACTGGCTGGCCTGATCGGGCGTGCACATCGCTTCAAGCCGCTCCTTCCGGGATCGGATGCTTGGTGACGACGGAATAGACGCGATAGCAGCGCATGCAGCGCTGGGTCTCCGCATAGGCGGCGCGGGCATCGATGGTCTGCTCGACTTCGCCGAACATGTGCTTGCGCAGCTCGGGATCGATTTCGGGATTGTGCACCCGATAGGCGTTGCGCACCGGCGCTTCGACGATCTCGTTGGCCAGCATATGGTTATCGGCGATCAGCTTGCGCATCCGCGAGCGCTTGAAGAACCGCACCGAGCCGCGCTGGATCCAGTCATCGATGTTGCGCGCCGCCTTCAGGCCGGCGGCCATTGCGTAAACAAGGGTCGACGGACCGGTGACGCAATCGCCGCCGGCGAACACGCCGGGCCGCGAGGTGGCGAGCACCCGGTCGGTCGCGACGCAGCGCCAGCGATCGAACGCGATGCCGTCGCTCTCGATCAGCGGCCCGTCTTCGACCTGCTGGCCGATCGCGGCGATCAGCACGTCGCATCGCATCGCCGTCTCGCTGCCCGGGATCGGCTTCACCGAGCGCCGCCCGCCTGCATCGGGCTCACTCGCCTGCATTTTGGTCAGCACCACGCCGGTGACCTTGCCGTGCTCGGTGACGATCTCGGCCGGCGCGCTGAGCACGTGGAACTCGACGCCTTCGGCGCGGGCGGCCTCGATCTCGGCCGGATCGGCCGGCATGTCGGCGAGGGTGCGGCGATAGACGACGTGGACCTTGTCGGCGCCGAGGCGGATCGCCGAACGTACGCAGTCCATTGCGACATTGCCGCCGCCGACCACCACCACCTCGCCCTGCAGCGCCAGCGGCGCGATGCCGTCGACATGGTCGTGAACCTTGAGCAGAAAGTCGATGCCGCTGAAGTAGCCGCCATGCGCGAGGTCTT
The DNA here is from genome assembly GCF_010906995.1 of Rhodopseudomonas sp. WA056. NCBI lineage: Bacteria > Pseudomonadati > Pseudomonadota > Alphaproteobacteria > Hyphomicrobiales > Nitrobacteraceae > Rhodopseudomonas > Rhodopseudomonas sp. WA056. The sequence goes on from NZ_QPFS01000039.1 coordinate 21,699, forward strand.
CGCCCGCAACGCCGAGCCGGGCGCCCTGCTGACAGCCAAGGCCCAGGAACACCGCGCGATAACCGCGCGCGAACAGATCGTCGATCGAGAAGTCGCGGCCGAGCCGCTGATCGAACAGGAACCGGCCGCCGAGATCGACGATGATATCGGTCTCCAGCGCCAGCGTGTCCTTGGGCAGCCGGTAGCTCGGAATGCCGATCTGCGCCATGCCGCCGGCCTGGCTGGCCTTGTCGAAGACGTCGACGTGATAGCCCCGCAGCAGCAAATGATAGGCGCAGGAGATGCCGGCCGGCCCTGCGCCGATCACCGCCACCCGCATGCCGTCGGCGAGCGGCTTGCGGATCATGTCGCGGGTGAATTTCAGCGCGTGCGGCCCGCTCTGCTGATCGGCGACGTAGCGCTTCAACGTCTTGATGCCGACGGCTTCGTCGACGAATTTGCGCCGGCAGGCCTGCTCACAATAGCGGACGCAGACCCTGCCGCAGGTCGCCGCCATCGGGTATTTCTGCAGCAGGACGCCGAGCGAATTCTCCGGCTTGCCGTCGCGGATGTAGTCGATGTAGCGCGGCACGTTGACCTTGGAGGGGCAGGCTTCGATACACGGCGCTGTCACATAGGCCATGCCGTGCTGCGCCGGGATCGGCCGATGCTGCGCCAGCTCCTGTTCGATCCGTTCGCGAAACTCCCGCAGCGCCGCCAGCAGCGCGACCGCGCAGGTCTGCCCCAGCCCGCACAGCGAGGTCTGCCGGATCTGCTCGCCGAGCATCACGATGTCGTCGAGCGTCAGCGCGGCATCCAGCCCGCGGCGCATCTGATCGAGCGCATCGCGGACCAGCACGGTGCCGATCCGGCAGGGGGTGCAGGCACCACAGGATTGTTCGGCGGCGGCTTTCAGGTAATGAAATAACGCATCGACCAGCGAAACCGTGGGGTCGAACACGAAGAACCCGCGGTCGGCGATGAAGGCGCGGATCGCATTGCCGTCGTCGAACTCATCGAAATTTGCCAACGCGTAGTCCGTGGCCCGTGCCTCGCCACCCTCGTCGGCTCGTGCGTCGTAGATAACTCCGTCCCAGACCCCGTACACCACCTGCGTCATTCCGACCCCGCCCAGGGTATGCTCGCACCGATCAGCCCGATCAAAGCTGATTTGCGCCAAAGCCGTGATGACACAGATCAGAAATGAGCGATCGGCGGGCGCGGCGTCGCACGGGAGCCTGCTCTGACCGTGACAGATCCGGGGCCAGAGTTATTTGTTTGACGCATTTCCGTCACATGAGCCGGCTCCGACCTCGTGCGAAACGCTCCCTGAGCACTCGAGCGGCCAACTGCGTATCATCCCTCCCTCAGGGCAGCCGCACCCGCGGCAACCAGAGCGAGGACACCACGTCGACGAGCTTGTTCTCGACGGCCCGCTAAACCGACCGCGCCGAGACGACCTTGCCGGCGATTGCCGGTTCGGCAGCCACCGGCGATGGCCGCGACGGCTCGGCCTCGTGGTTCGCCAGCGCACGGCGGATCATCCTCGCCAGATCGCTGCGCCGGTACGGCTTCGACAGCAGCAGCACGTCGGAATCGATCCGGTCGTTGTGAATCAGCGCATTCTCCGAATAGCCGCTGGTGTAGAGAACCTTCAGCCCCGGACGCAGCTTGGCCATTTCGGCAGCGAGCTGAACGCCATTCATCGGCCCCGGCATCACCACGTCGGTGAACAGCAGATCGAACACGGTGTCGCTTTCGCCGATCGAGAGTGCCGCGGTGGCATTGCCGACCGACAGCGTGGTGTAGCCCAGGCTCTTGAGCTGGGCGTTGACGTAGCTGCGCACCATCGCGTCGTCTTCGACCACCAGAATGGTCTCGGTGCCGCCGACAGCGCTCTGCTCGATCGCCGGCTCCGCCTCGATGTAGGACTCGGCGCGCGCGCGCGGCAGGTACAGGCGGAACGTTGTGCCCTGCCCCTCCTCGCTGTCCAGGGTGATGTGTCCACCGGACTGCTTGATGAAGCCGTACACCATGCTGAGGCCGAGGCCGGTTCCCTTGCCGACCTCCTTGGTGGTGAAGAACGGATCGAACACCTTGCTGCGGATCGACTCCGGAATGCCGGACCCGGTATCAGCGATCGCGATCATCACATAGTCATCAGGCGCCAGATCACCGAGGCGCTTGCCGAGGTCGGAATCCACCACAACGTTGCAGCTCTCGATCGTGAGCTTGCCGCCCTTTGGCATCGCGTCGCGGGCGTTGACTGCGAGATTGACCAGCGCCGATTCGAGCTGACCGCGATCGACATAGATCGGCCAGGTATCAGGTGTGAGCATCGTCTCGACCTCGATCGGCTCGCCCAGCGTCGGACGCAGCAGGCTCTGCAATCCTGCGAGCAGCGCGTTGACGTCGGTTTCATCCGGCCGCAGCGGCTGCTTGCGGGCGAAGGCGAGCAGCAGCCGGGTCAGTTCGGAGCCGCGATCGGCGGCCTCGCTGATCAGCTTGGCGATCGCCGCCAGATGCGGCTGATCGGCGACGCCGTCGCTGATGATGTCGATGGTGCCGGTGATCACCGTCAACATGTTGTTGAAGTCGTGGGCAATGCCGCCGGTCAACTGGCCGATCGACTCCATCTTCTGCGATTGCCGGAGCTGCTCCTCGAACGCGATCTTCTCGGTCAGGTCGCGCATGAACGCGTTGACGACGAACCGTCCCTCGACCGGCAGCGCCGCCATCGACACTTCCAGCGAGATCATCGACCCGTCACGGCGCAGCGCCTCGACCTCGATCCGGTGTCCGTGGATGACCCCCATATCGTGCTCGATGGCGTCGATGAACCGTCGATATCCGGTCTTGATCTCGCTGCTCCGATCGGGTGCCAGGACCAGTTCGCCCAAGTCCTTGCCCAGCGCTTCCGCGCGGCTCCAGCCGAGCAGCGCCTCGGCATGCGGGCTCCAATCCGTAATCCGCCCCTGCACATCGAGCTGCACGAAGGCGTCGAGGGCGGTGTCGATGATCGCACGCGCCATCTGCTGGCTGCGGCGCAAGGCGTCCTCGGCCTTCTTGGTCTTGGTGATGTCGTGATACACCATCACGGCGCCCTGGATTTCGCCGGTTTCGCTGCGCAGCGGTCGCCCGTTGGCGATCAGATGGGAGCTCAGCCCGGAGCCGTTCGGCCGCACGGAGAATTCGAAGTTGACGATAGTTTCTCCGCGATAGGCCCGTAGCAGCGGCGACTGGTCCTGCGGCATCGGATTGCCGTCGGCATCGAACCGATCGAACGAACGGGTCGTGTTGAGGACGCCCACGCCGGACAACTGTCCAAAGATCTCGCGCGCGGCCGGATTGGTCAGGATCACCATGCCGCGGGCATCCGCGACGAGCACCGGATCGACCATGTTGTCGATGGTGTTCTGCAGGACATCAGCGATCCGGCTGCGCTCCTCGACCTCTCGGGCGAGCGCCGCCGCCTTGCGCTGGGATTCGGATGCCATCCGGGTGAAGGCGGCCGCCAGCACGTCGATTTCGTGACCACCGCCGGACTTCACCTCGACCGGCACGCCATTGCTGGCGAAAGCCTCGATCGAATTGGTGATCCGGACCAGCGGCCGGGTGAGCGACCGTGCCAGCGGGATCGCCATCAGCATCGCGACCAGAACCGCCACCGTGCCGCCGACGATGGTGGAATTGCGAACCGCCGTCTTCACCGAGGTCAGCGACGAATAGGGTCTGAGTTCGACAACCGCGATGCGAGGGCCCTGCGGGAGCTGGGCCCAATCCCAGCCGGCTCCAAACCGTTCGCCATTGCGATCGGTCACCAGGGCCGGCTCGGCGCCGGCGACCAGCCGCTCGGCCAGGCCCGGGAAGTCGTCCTGGATGCGGCTGCGCCGACCGAGATCGAAGCCGAACTCGCGCGACCGGTCGGGATGCAGCAAGTAGTCGCCGTCGCTGTTGACGACATAGATGATATTGCTGCCGTCGGCGCTCTCGCGGATCCGGTTCAGCAACGCGCGCAAATCGGTGTTCACCACCAGAAGACCGAGGCGGGTGCCGTCAGCGGCGTCGATCGGCGCCATGGTCCGCACCGTCGGCACATGCGGGGTTTCGAGCCCGGTCGCGGTCTTGTTGAGTTCGACCCTGGACATCGAAGCGCGGTTCGGCGGTAACGCCATGCCTTCCTTGAAGTATGCGCGGTCGCCGCGGCGGGTCAGCTCGTCCGGCGGCACCGCCCGAATGCCGCCGCCAGGACCGAGCCGGTCGACCCGAACCAGCTCACGGCCCCCGTCGTCCGGACTGATCACGCGTAGAATCGCGCAATTCGGCTTGGCAATCATTTCGCCGACGAACCGATCCTCGATCCGCTTACGCCAATCCGGCGGTTCCTGACCGGTGGTTCGGAGACTGTCGCGCCGCGCCGTCAACAGGTCCCGCAACGACGCGGACGATTGCGCCCCGACGGCGTCCGCGTGGGTGCTTCTGAGCGAGGTCTCGATCAGCAGCGCGTTGAGCTGTGCATGGGTGTGAAGCCGCATCAATGCCCGCGGCACCACCAGATCGACCACGTTCTGATAATTGAGAAATCCGAGGACCGCGGTGGTCACCAGGACCAGCGCAACCATGGCGAGGGTCAGCCGGGTCGACAGCTTCATGAAGGCCCCTGCGAAGGCGGCCGCACCGGCGCGCACCAAGGCGTCGGCGGCGGCTTATGCTGCGGCACGCGATCTGTTGGGCGATCCGACCGACGGTGAGAAGTTGTGCGATCCGCCGACCGCCCAGTCACCTCGGGAAAATACGTGATTCGGAAGAAGGTATACTCTTGGTCGCAATCCCGGGCGGCTCACGTGTGGCGACTTGCCCTGGTTTGGTTCGGGCAGGCGCTCGTGACCCGGCGCGGACGCACGACAAAACGGCCGGGTCGAACGACCCGGCCGCCGAGAGAAAAATTCGATCCTGCTGGCCGAGCGGCGATCAGCTCGCCGCGGCAACCGGCGCCGCAGCCGTCTTCTTGGCGATCGCGCGCTTCAGCTCCACCGCCTTCGGCGACAACTCGGCGTCGGAGGCCTTCAGCAGATAGGCGTCGAGGCCACCGCGATGGTCGACGCTCTTCAGCGCGTTGGTCGAGACACGCAGCCGCACCGAGCGACCAAGCGTATCCGACTGGAAAGTGACGTTGACCAGGTTGGGCAGGAAACGCCGCTTGGTCTTGATGTTCGAATGGCTGACCTTGTGGCCGACCTGGGCACCCTTGGCGGTCAGTTCGCAGCGCCGGGACATGGCGAAAAATCCTCTGTCATCCCCCGCCGGCCCACCAGCAGGCACGGGGCTTCATCATTCGTCCGTTTTCAGGAACCGCGGACCTATAAAAGGGCCGGGGCGCAGCGTCAAGCGACCGCCGCTCCGGAACCCGAAAATGGCCGAATCGGGAACCGTTGCACCGGCCTCCTATGGGGCGCCGATCTGCACGTGCGGCCACGACTCTGGCACCATATAAAGGACGTATTCCGTTCCGACACCAACCGATCGGCACGCCGCGCGTTGACCCATCGACGGCGCGACCGGCGCCACGCAGGACCTCGTTCGTGAACACCAGCATCCGCTGCCTTCTGCACAAGGCCGTCCCGACAATGATCCGGCCCGCCGGTTTGATCGGGCTGCTGGCCGGCTGCGCGATGGCTGCGGCGGCTCCTGCGGCCGCGCAGGGCAAACTCGATGCCCGATATGAGGCGTCCCTCGCCGGCATCGAGGTCGGCAAGGGAGCCTGGGTGATCCAGGTCGACGACGATTTCTATTCTGCCTCGGCCACCGGCACCACGTCGGGCGTGATGCAGGCATTCTCCAGCGGCAACGGCCGCGGCGAGTCGCAGGGACGGGTGATCAACGGCCAGTTGGTGCCGGGCAATTACATGGCGAGCATCACCGGCGGCAAGAAGACCGAAACCATCCGGATGACGCTGGCCAACGGCAATATCAAGACCTCGACGATCGAGCCGGAGCCGCCGCCGGACGATGACCGCATCCCGGTGACCGAGGCGCACCGCCGCGGCGTGATCGATCCGATGACGGCCTCGTTCCTGCGCGTACCGGGGAGCGGAGACCTGCTCAGCCCGGACTCCTGCCGAGTGTCGACGCCGATCTTCGACGGCCGGATGCGCTACGATCTGCGGATGGAGTATAAGCGCACCGAAACGGTGAAGGCCGAAAAGGGCTATCGCGGACCGGCGTTGGTATGCGCGGTGTATTTCAACCCGGTATCGGGATACATCCCGGATCGCGCCGCGATCAAATACCTGACCAAGCAGCGCGACATGGAAGTCTGGCTGGCCCCCATCGCCGGTACCCGCGTATTGGCACCGTACAAGCTGAAGATCCCGACCCCGGTCGGCAATGCGGTGCTGGAAGCGACCCAATTTGTCACCCTGGTGACCCCGGCAAAGGCGGCCTCCGGGCCGCAGTAATGCGAGACGCAGCGCTTTCGTCGGGCCGCCCGTCCTGAATCATGTTGACTCCGGCCGGAATCGCGGAACGCATGGGCTGGACGGAGATACCCCCCGGCAAAAGGATTTCGGCCTGTTTTTTCACCTCATCTTGAGAGCGTGGCGGCGTTCGACACGAGATATTGCGCAGGCAGCATCGGACTCCGGCCGAGTCAGCGATTCGGCCGCGTTTCGTTCCGGACTCGTTCCAGCGCTTAATCGGCGATTGCTGCGGCGTCGCAATGTGACACACATCTGACAGCGACCACGCAGAAATCCAGTCGAAATGCCCAACCCGCAATCTGAAGCGTTTACCAATGGCCGCGCGCCCGGTGCCGGCGTCACCGCGGTGCTGGGGCCGACCAACACCGGCAAGACGCATCTGGCGATTGAACGGATGGTCGCGCATCCGTCGGGCTTGATCGGTCTGCCGCTGCGGCTGCTCGCGCGCGAGGTCTACAACAAGATCGTCGATCGGGTCGGGCCGGACGCGGTGGCGCTCGTCACCGGCGAGGAGAAGATCAAGCCGTCGAAGCCGCGCTATTGGGTGTCGACCGTCGAAGCGATGCCGCGCGACCTCGACGTGTCGTTTCTGGCGGTCGACGAGATCCAGATCGCCGCCGACCTCGAACGCGGCCACGTATTTACCGACCGGATTCTGCGCCGGCGCGGTCGGGACGAGACACTTCTGCTCGGTGCCGCGACGATGCGGCCGATGATCGAGCGGCTGCTGCCCGGCGCCAGCATCGTCACCCGGCCGCGGCTGTCGCAGCTCGAATATGCCGGCGACCGCAAGCTGACCCGGCAGCCGCGACGCACCGCGATCGTGGCGTTTTCGGCCGACGAGGTCTACGCCATCGCCGAGTTGATCAAGCGCCAGCACGGCGGCGCCGCGGTCGTGCTGGGCTCGCTCAGCCCGCGGACCCGCAACGCCCAGGTGGCGATGTTTCAGTCCGGCGACGTCGATTACCTGATCGCCACCGACGCGGTCGGCATGGGACTCAATCTCGACGTCGATCACGTCGCCTTCGCCTCCGATCGCAAGTTCGACGGCTATCAGTTTCGCCGTCTCACCCCTTCGGAATTCGGCCAGATCGCCGGGCGGGCGGGGCGCGCCACCCGGGACGGCACTTTCGGCACCACCGGGCGCTGCGCGCCGTTCGAGCCCGAGCTGGTCAACGCCCTGCAAAACCACAGCTTCGAGCCGGTGAAGATGCTGCAATGGCGCAACGCCGAGCTGGATTTCGCCTCGCTCGGCGCGCTGCAGGTGTCGCTGGCCGAGGCGCCGCGACACGAGGCGCTGACCCGGGCGCCGATCGCCGAGGACATGCGGGTGCTCGACCATGTCGCCCGCGACGGCGAGGTGCGCGAATTCGCGCAGGGCAAAGCCGCGGTCGAGCGGCTATGGGATGTCTGTCAAGTCCCGGACTATCGTAAGATCGCACCGGCTGCCCATGCCGAGCTGGTGATCACGCTGTACCGGTTTTTGATGCAAAAGGGGCGGATTCCAGATAGCTGGTTCGCCGCCCAGGTCGATCAGGCGGATCGAACCGACGGCGGTATCGACACGCTTTCCGCGAGAATTGCGCAAATCCGCACCTGGACCTTCGTCGCCAACCGGCCGGATTGGCTTGCCGACCCCGAACACTGGCAGGGCATCTCGCGCGACGTCGAAAATAAATTGTCAGATGCGTTGCACGAACGGCTCACGGAACGTTTCGTCGATCGCCGGACCAGTGTATTGATGCGCCGCCTGCGGGAAAACACGATGTTGAATACGGAAATTGGCAAGACTGGTGAGGTGATCGTCGAGGGCCACGTGATCGGCCGGCTCGATGGCTTCACCTTTGCGCCCGATTCGGCCGAGGCCGGCTCGGATGCGAAGGCGTTGCAGGCGACGGCGCAAAAGGCGCTGGCCGGCGAAATCGACGCGCGCGCCGAGAAGCTGTCGAACGCCCCGGACGATCAGTTCATCCTGACATCCGACGGGACCATTCGCTGGACCGGCGATGCGGTGGCACGGCTGGTCGGCTCCGACGACGTGCTGCGGCCGCGACTGCGGATCATCGCCGACGAGCGGCTCGCCGGCGCACCGCGCGAGGCCGTGCAGGCCCGTCTCGACCTTTGGCTCAAGACCCACGTCGAGAAGATCCTCGGGCCGCTGTTCGAGCTGGCCAAGGCGGAGGACGTCAGCGGCATCGCCCGCGGCATCGCATTCCAGCTCATCGAGTGCCTCGGCGTGATCGAACGTTCCAAGATCGCCGCCGAGATGAAGGATCTGGACCAGCCGTCGCGCGCCACCTTGCGCAAATACGGCGTGCGGTTCGGCGCCTATCACATCTACTTCCCGTCGCTGCTGAAGCCGGCGGCGCGGGCACTGGCCTCGCTGCTGTGGGCGCAGAAGCAGGACAATGTCGATCTGGCCGCTCTGTCCAGCGCGCAGCATCTGGCCGGCAGCGGTCGCACCTCGTTTCCGGCCGACAAGGCGCTCGACCGTGACGCCTATCGGACGCTCGGTTATCGGCTGTGCGGCGAGCGCGCCGTGCGTGTCGACATTCTGGAACGTCTGGCCGACCTGATCCGGCCCGCTCTGGCCTGGCGCGAAGGCGCCCCCGGCGAGAAGCCGGCCGGCGCGTTCGACGGCCGCAGCTTCGTGGTGACCCAGGCGATGACCTCGCTGACCGGCTCGGCCGGCGAGGACTTTGCTTCGATCCTGCGGGCGCTGGGCTACCGCATGGAAAAGCGGCCGCCGCTGCCGCCCGCCCCCAAGGCCGCGACGCCGGCCATCGCCGAACCGACCGAGTCCGCCGTCGCAACCGAGATGACCGCCGAGGATCAGGCGATCCTCGCTGGCGCGATCGCGTTCGAGCCGGCACCTGCGGCCGAGGCCGACGAAAGTGCCGAAGCCGCTCCGAGCGTCGATGAGCCGGCGCCCGCAGACGAGCCGGCGGCGGCGGCATCCGAGCCGACACCGGAGTCATCCGCCACTGAGGCATCCGAGCAGCCCGCTGTCACGGCCGATGCGGCGATCGAGACACCCGCGACGGATGGCGAGGCCGCCGAAGCGACCTCCGACACGGCGAATGCGGAAGCCTCCCCGAAAGCGGAGCCGGACCTGATCGAGGTTTGGCGTCCGGGCGGACGCTCCGACGACCAGCGGCCGCGCCACGACCGCAACCGTCATCGCAATCGCCCGCAGCATGGGTCGGCGACCACCGCGACCGAGAGCGAGTCCGGCGAAGCCAAGGGCGGCCGCCGTGGCAAGGGCGATTTCCGCCGCGACCAGCGCAGGCCCGACGGCGAAGGCGTCAAGCGCGAGGCGTCCGGCGAGGGTCGCCCGCCGCGCGAACGCTTCAAGGGCCGCGACAAGTTCCAAGACAAGTATCAGGGCGGACCGAAGGGCGGCCGCGACAATCAGGGCGGCGGCTCGCACCGGCAGGTGCATTCCAGCGCCCCGCGCGAGCGTGACCGGCCGATGGATCCGAATTCGCCGTTCGCCAAGCTCGCCGCGCTGAAGGAGCAACTCACCGCCGGCCGCAAGGACTAACGCCTGCCGGCACAGCCGATGGTTCGGGTTTGGAGCGTCAGCGTCTCGACAAATGGCTGTGGCACGCCCGCGTGGTGCGTGCGCGCAGCAACGCCGCTGCGCTGGTCGAACGCGGCCACGTCCGCATCAACGGCGTGCGCGAGACTTCCCCCGGACACGGCATCAAGATCGGAGACGTTCTGACGATTGCGCTGGATCGTGGCGTGCGGGTGCTGAAGGTGGTTGGATTTACAGAGCGCCGCGGCGACGCCGAGTCGGTTACTGGACTTTATGCCGATCTCGGAATGCCACGGGAATAGGCATCTTCACTTGCGGCTGCGGTGCTCCTGCGGTACGCAAACACTCAAAATTAGAACCGTTCCGGAGCGTTGGGATGACTTACGTCGTCACTGAAAACTGCATCAAGTGCAAATACACCGACTGCGTTGAAGTCTGCCCCGTGGATTGTTTCTACGAGGGCGAGAACATGCTGGTCATCCATCCGGACGAATGCATCGACTGCGGCGTGTGCGAGCCGGAATGCCCGGCGGAAGCGATCAAGCCGGACACCGAGCCGGGTCTCGAGAAGTGGCTCGAGCTGAATGCCGAACACGCCAAGACCTGGCCGAACCTGACCCAGAAGAAGGACGCTCCGGCTGACGCCAAGGAGTTCGATGGTCAGGCCGGCAAGTTCGACAAGTACTTCTCGTCGGAGCCGGGCTCGGGCGACTAAGCCGAAGGTCTTGCGAGGCCGGCACTGCCGGCCCCATCCAGCTTAACCCTGTTGACGAGTTGCACCCCGGGGCGCCGCCCCGAATTGGGTGGAATCGTCATAAATCATTGATTTTTGCGGGGAATGTGCTATATTTGGCACATTCGTCAACTCCGGCTTGCCGCTTGGGCAGCCGGGAAGGGTTCCCCGTCAGAAGCAACGAACAGGGGCGTGGCGGTTCCACGCGCAGGCTGTGTCACAGAAAACGCGTAAAACGAGTGTTTCTTCGAAGGGTGCGAAGCGTGCATCCGCGGCCAGCCGCGGAGCCACAAAGAGCCGATCGAAGGCTCCTGTCAAGGACACCCGGACAGCCGCCAAAGCGACCGCCGCAAAGGCTTCTGTTTCCAAGACCCAGACCAAGGCGAGCGCCGGCAAAGCAAGCGCCAGCAAACTCGCTCCCGCAAAGGGGTCTGCTGCGAAGGCTTCGGCCTCCAAAGCTCCGGCCTTCAAGTCCTCGAAAACCAAAAGAAGTGAAATGCCAACCAAGTCTGCGAAAACTGCCGCCAAGCCGGCTGCCTCCAAGACCGCCGCCGCAACCAAGCCGGCGGCGAAGCCCGCCAAGGCTGCCGTCGCACCCCGGACTGAGGTGAAGGCTGAAGTGAAGGCCGCCAAGCCCGAGGTCAAGCAGCCGGCGGCCCCGGTGCAGGCGCGGGTCGAGGAGCCGAAGAAGGCCGTGACCCAGCGCCAGGGCTTCAAGGCCAACGAGTTCGTGGTCTATCCGGCGCACGGCGTCGGCCAGATCCTGGCGATCGAGGAGCAGGAGATCGCGGGCGCCAAGCTCGAGCTGTTCGTCATCAACTTCATCAAGGACAAGATGACGCTGCGCGTGCCGACCGCGAAGGTCGGCAATGTCGGGATGCGCAAGCTGTCCGACCCGGCGCTGGTGAAGAAGGCGCTGGAGACGCTGAAGGGCCGGGCCCGCGTCAAGCGGACGATGTGGTCGCGCCGGGCGCAGGAATACGAAGCGAAGATCAATTCGGGCGACATCGTCGCGATCGCCGAAGTGGTCCGCGACCTGTATCGCTCTGAATCGCAGCCGGAACAGTCCTACAGCGAGCGTCAGCTCTATGAAGCCGCACTCGACCGTCTGTCGCGCGAGATCGCGGTGGTGCAGCACATCACCGAGACCGAAGCCGTGAAGGAAGTCGAGAGCCAGCTCGCCAAGAGCCCGCGGCGCGGCGCCAAGGCCGAAGCGGAGAGCGAGGCCGAGACCGATTCCGACGTCGACGGCGATTCTGACGACGAGTCGGTGACCGACGAAGCTGCATAAGCAACAGCTTCCGGTTCGAATTACGTCCGAGGCCCGGCCATCCAGCCGGGCCTTTTTCATGGCAGCGATTCCGTTCTGGCGCTCAGTCGACGACGATCTTCACCAATTCGCGCGGCTTGACCTGGGCATGGGCATCGAGACCGTTGAGGATCCGAAACCGCTCCAGCGGCCGGTCCACCCCGGACATCCGCTGCGACAGCGATTCCACGGTGTCGCCCGGCTGTACGGTGATCACCTTGATCCGCAGCGGCCGCGCCGCCTGGATTTCGTCGAGCGACAGCCGCCGGAACGAATTCACCGTGTCCCGGGCATTGCGGTCGCTTTCCCCGGTTCGCTGCCGGGTCGCGAAGATGAAGCGATAGACGTCGCTGCCGAACCGCAGCGCATACACCCGGAATTGCCATTGCTCGCCGCGCGCCGTCACCGACGCGGTCGGGAAGCCGTTGACGCTGGTCTCCTCGGTCGAGCTCTTGTCGACGTTCTCCATCCAGCCGGAATTCAGATAGTCGGCGAGCGACTGCTCGGCCGGCACCCGCACCACGTCGAACCGCATCGCCTGATTGCCGCCCTCGCGCAGTCCGATCACCGCCTGTGCGGTGTTGTCGAGCGTGAACGAGTCCGGCACCTGGAAGGTGAAGCCGAGCTTCGGATGCAGGAACCGCCGGCCACGGACGAATCCCTCGCTCGGGTCCTCGCCGTACACGATGTTGTCGATTGCATTGAGATAGGCCTCGCGGTCGCGTTCGCCGCGTTCGCCGCGCCAGCCGCCTTGCGGGGCGGTGTATTGCCGGGCGTTGTTCTGGGCGTTGCTGACGCGCTCCGGGTTCGCCGGATGCGATGACAGAAAATCGGTGCGGCTGTCGCCGCTGCCGCGATTGGCCTTCAGGGCCGCGTTGCGCTCCATCGCTGAGAGGAAGCGCGCCGCGCCATAGGGATCGAACTGCGCCCGAGCCGAAATCCCGATGCCGATGCCATCGGCCTCCAGCTCCTGCTGCCGCGAGAAGCTCGCCATCGACAGCTTGGTCTTGGCCAGCGCCAGCGCGGTCAATCCAGGATCGTTGCCCATGTCGGTCACGACGCGGGTCACCAGCGCCGCCTGCCGCGCCTGGTCCTCGCGGATCGCGGCGTGCTTGGCGAGCACATGGGCCATTTCATGCGACAGCACCGACGACAGCTCCGAGGTATCGGTGGCGAGCGCGATCAGGCCGCGGGTGACGTAGAGCTGCCCGGTCGGCAGCGCGAAGGCGTTGACCGCGCCGGAATTGAGGATCGTCACCTTGTAGGTGAGATCCGGCCGATCGGAGGCGGCGACCAGCCGGTTGACGATGCCGGAGATCAGCCCTTCGAGTTTCGGGTCGTCGTAGGCGCCGCCATAGGTTGCGAGAATCCTCTCGTGCTCACGCTCCGCGGCGGGCGACTGCACCGCAGGCCGCGGCGGCCTGGCCGGCGCCGCAGTCGTGATCGCACCGGTTTCGAACCGGCTCGGATCGCCGCAACCGGCCAGCGTCAGCGCAGCGCTCAGCAGCAGCCACGCCGCCACCGGGCGGCGGCCCTTTCGCAAGTTGCGCCGTGCTGCACGCCAATTCACCTGAATGCTCTCTTTCGGGCCCTCAATCCCCGCCCGTCCGTTCGATCTGCCCCGCCTCGCGGACCGCGATGCTTGCTCCGGCCCGCTTTTCGACCCAGCCGCGAACCCGAATCCGTTGCCCTGTCAGAGACTTGGGCGCTAGCCCGGCGGCTTCCAAGCCCCCCACCATCCGCCTTGAAATAGTCACCGCAAAGCCACGAGTCCAGCGACCGGCAAAGTTCAGATAGACGGTCGAACCAACCTCCCGCACCGAATTGACCCTGCCCTCGACTACCGTGAACCGCCCGAGACGCGACAAGATATCGCCCGAATTTGCGGCGTTTTTTATGACGTCGATCCCCACCCAGGCACCGGCCGCGGCTGAGCGCCCTGCCGCTTCGGCTGCGCGCAATTGCTGCCGGCCTTCCGCGC
>NZ_QPFS01000003.1:0-109944 GCF_010906995.1 Rhodopseudomonas sp. WA056
GCATGTTCCTGCGGCGCTATCCGCGGCAGCGTCATCAGGATGCGGGTGCCGTTGCCGGGCTCGGAGTCGAGTTCGAGCCGGCCGCCGAGCCGGTTGGTGACGATGTTGTAGACGATGTGCAGGCCAAGCCCGGTGCCGCCCTGGTCGCGCCGGGTGGTGAAGAACGGATCGAAGGCGCGGCGGCGAACGTCGAGGCTCATGCCGCAGCCGTCGTCCGCATAGGCCACCACGACGTGGTCGTTGCCGGCCGCCCGCACCTCGATTTCGACCGTGCCGGCGCGGCCGTTCGGAAACGCGTGCGCCACCGAATTCAGGAACAGATTTGTCAGCACCTGGCCGTAGGGGCCGGGATAGGAGTTCATCGTCAATCCGGGCTGGCACTCGACGTTCAGCGTCAGATTGTGTTTGCGCAGGCCCGGCCGCAGGCTCATCACCACCTGCTCGGTGAGATCGCCGAGATCGAACAGGCGCTGATCGGAGTAGTTACGGTCGGCTGCGACCTGCTTGAACGACTGGATCAGCTCCGCGGCGCGGTTGAGATTGGCGACGAGCTGAGACGAGGCGTCGCGGGTGGTGTCGAGAAATTCGTTGAGGCGCGAGCGCTTCAGCTCGCCGCGCGCGACTTCGGTGGCGAACACCGCGGCCTTGCGCTCAAGCGCCGAGGCCACCGTCAGGCTGATGCCGACCGGATTGTTGACCTCGTGGGCGACGCCGGCGACCAGCCGGCCGAGCGCGGCGAGCTTTTCGGCTTCGATCAGCGACTGCTGGGTCTCGCGCAAATTCCGCAGCGCCGCTTCGGCCGCATCCTTGGCCTGGCGCATTTCGAGCTCGCCGCGCTTGCGTTCGCCGATGTCGAGCGCCACCGTGACGATCCGCTCGATCCGGCCGTCGGCATCCTTCAGCGGCATCTTGTTGACCAGCCACTGCCGCGTCGCGCCTGTGGCGTCGCGATACTCCTCCTCGTAGAAGCCGAGCCCCTCGCCGGTTTCCAGCACGCGCTTGTCGTTGGCGTCGGTCTTGTGCGAGCCGAACCGCGACATCAGCTCGGCGGTGGTGCGGCCGATCGCGTCCTGCGGATCGATCCCGAACACGCCCGCCATGTAGCGATTCATCAGCACGTAGCGCAGTTCGGTGTCCTTGACGTTGATCACCGCCGGCACCGTGTCGATCACCTGCTGCAGCAGCAGCCGGCTCTCGGCCACCGCCTGCTCGGCGCGCTTCTGGTCGGTGATGTCGCGCACCGCGCCTTCGTAGCGGATAACGTTGCCGGACTCGTCGCGGACCGCACCTGCGCTGTCCGACAGCCACAGCACGTCGCCATTGCGTTTGCGCGCCTGATACTCGAATTCGCGAACCATGCCGTCGCGCTGCATCAGCTCGCGATATTCCTCGCGCTTGGCCGGATCGATGTAGATCGTGGTGGTGACGTCGGCGGTGGCGCGGATCAGCTCGGCGGGATCGTCGTAACCCATCATCCGCGCCAGCGCCGGATTGGCGTTGAGCAGCGCGCCGTCCGGCGTGGTGACGTAGATGCCGTCGATCGAGCCTTCGAACAGCTTGCGATAGCTCTCTTCGGCGAGCCGCTGCTCGGCGAGCGCCCGCACCGCCGCCTCGCGGGCGCTGTCGGCTTCGACCAGGGTCCGGCGGAACACTTCGGCGGCGCGGGCGATGTCGCCGATCTCGTTCCTGACGTCGGTGGCCGGGATCGCGGTGTATTGCTGGCCGGCCGCCAGCGAGCGGATCGCCCGGGTGATCGCCGTCAGCGGCCCGACGGTGCGGCGAACCACGAAGGCGGCCGCCACCCAGCCGACCAGAACGCCGGAGATGCCGAGCACGATACTCTGCCACTTGTCCTCGGTGAGGGTGCGGGCGAGATCGCGCGACAGCACCTTGCCGCGGCGGGCGGCGGCGTCGCGGAGCAGTTCGGTGACCTTGCCGATCAGCCGGCCCTCGGTGCCGAGCACGTCGCGTTCGAGATCGGCGATCTCCTGCTCCGCCGCCGCAGTCTCCGCGATCACACCGGCATAGTCGCGAACCGAACCGGCCGCGCCGACCTCGCCGATCGGCAGCGCGCGCATCCGACGGGCCGCATCGCTGGCGCCCATCAGATCGCGCGACAGCAGCGCCGCGGCGACCTTGATCTGCGCCGAATGCAGCTCGCCGGCGAGCTTGCGGTCAGACAGCCCGGCGACGGCGGCCTCGAAGCGCTCGCGCAGCGCCGGGATCTTCGCTACCAGTTCGCCGCGGCGCTGCATCAGCTCGGTGATGCGCTGCAGGCCGTCGCGATAATTGGTCAGGCGTTCGGTGACGCCGTCGAGCATCTCCTGCTGATCCGGCCCGAGTTCGAGTCGGGTCTTTTTGAGGAGTTCGGTGAGCGCCGAGGCCGCCGCGAACACCTTGCCGGCGGGCTGGGCGGCCGGCTCGGTGACCGCCTGACGGGCGGCGAAGCGCAAATCGCTCATCCGCCGCTCGATCTCTTCGGCGAGGTCGCCGACGCTCTGCAGCCGCTGCAGCTCGCCGAAGGTGCGGTCGATGTGCCGGATCGCCACCACACTGCCGATCGAGGTGGCGGCGATGATCGTCAGCAGCAACAGGAAGCTGCCGAACGTCATCTGTCCGATCGAGAGCGTGCGCGTCCTCAGGCTCCGGATGAACGATGAAACGGCGTTTGGCATGCGGACGAGACCGGCGCTCCCTGTGTGGGCAAGATCCTCCCACACTTGTACCGCCAAGAGTACCGCGTCGGTGCGCCGGCAACAATCGCCGAAGGCGGGCCGGCAGCGGCGGCTGCCGGGTCGGCTGTGACGGAGACGGCCGCCGCCCGGTACAGGTCGGGCGGCGGCCGGAGATCGCTGGCCGCTATTTCTTCGGCCGGATCGCGTCCGCGGTGCCCTGGATGAAGGCCTGGATCTTGACCACGTCGGCCTCGGTCAGCTTGCCGGTGAAGTCCGGCATGCCCTTGTCGCGGAACGGCCCCTTGAACACGATGTCCTTCAGGTGGACGATCCGGTCGGTGGTGGAGTAGCCGAGGTTCTTGACGTTGCCGCCGCGGTCGACGCCGGGCACGCCGTGGCAGGTGGCGCAGGCCGCGACGTAGATCGCCGTGCCCTCCGCGACATCCTTCGGATCATATTCGACCCCGGTGAGCAGATTGCCCATCTGGTACTTGGCGAATTCCGGCATCTTGGCCTTGCCGCCGACCGCGAAGGTGTACACCGTGCCCGGCGCCTCGGTCTCGGTGGCGCGGGCGCTGATGCCGAACACACCGCCCCAGCCGACCGCGATCGAGACGTATTGCACGCCGTCGACCATGTAGGTCGCAGGCGCCGCCACCGCGCCGGTGCCGAGCGGGCTCTCCCACAGCTTCTCGCCGGACTTGGCGTTGTAGGCCACCAAGCGGCCGTCAGCCGTGCCCTGGAATACGAGGTTGCCCGCCGTGGTCAGCGTGCCGCCATTCCAGGGCGAGACGTATTCGGCGCGCCAGGCTTCCTTCTGCTGCACCGGATCCCACGCCACCAGCCGGCCGAACGGCAGGTTCTTGGGCGGCACCGCGTTCAGCGTGAAACCGACATTCCAGCCGGTGGTCGAGCCGAACTTGAACGGCTCCATCTTGTTCTGGGTGAGCGCCTTCTCGCCGGTGAGATTGACCGGCACGCCCTGCGCCGGCAGGTACACCAACCCGGTCTGCGGATTGAACGACATCGGGTGCCAATTGTGCGCGCCGTAAGGCCCCGGGATGCTGTCGAAGGATTTGTCCGGCGAGCGCGCCTCCGGATTTTCGATCGGGCGTCCATTGGTGTCGTAGCCGGTCGCCCAGTTCACATCGACGAAGTTCTTCGCCGAAATGAACTTCCCGTCGGTGCGGTCGATCACGAAGAAGAAGCCGTTCTTCGGCGCGTGCAGGATCACCTTGCGCGGCTTGCCGTCGATCGCGATGTCGGCGAGGATCATCGGCTGGGTCGAGGTGTAGTCCCAATTGTCGCCGGGCGTCTCCTGATAGTGCCAGACGTATTTTCCGGTGTCGGCATTCAGCGCCACGATCGAGGCGAGGTACAGATTGTCGCCGCCGGACGGGCTTCGCAGGTGACGCGCCCAGGGCGAGCCGTTGCCGGTGCCGACATAGATCAGGTTGAGATCGGGATCGAACGTGATGGTGTCCCACGCGGTGCCGCCACCGCCGTTGACCCACCATTTGCCGGCCGGATCCCAGGTCTTGGCCGCCTTCTCCATCGACTCGTCTTCGAACGGCTTGCTCGGATCGCCCGGCACCGTGAACCAGCGCCATGCCTGCTTGCCGGTCTCGGCGTCGTAGGCGGTGACGTAGCCGCGCGCGCCGTATTCGGCGCCGCCGTTGCCGATCACCACCTTGCCGTTGAACACCCGCGGCGCGCCGGTGATGGTGTAGGAATGCTCGTGATCGATCAGCGTGTCGATCTCCCACGCCTTGCTGCCGGTCGCGGCATCGAGCGCGATCAGCCGGCCGTCATAGGCGCCGACGAACACCTTGCCCTTGTACAGCGCGACGCCGCGGTTCACGACGTCGCAGCAGCCGCGGTAACCTTTCGCGCGATCGACCTTGGGGTCGAACGTCCACAGCCTCTTGCCGGTGCGGGTGTCGATCGCGTGCACCACGCTCCACGACGCGGTGACGTACATGATGCCGTCGACCACCACCGGCGTCGCTTCGACGCCGCGCTCGGATCCGAGGCTGTAGCTCCATTGCAGGCCGAGCTGCTTGACGTTGTCGGTGTTGATCTGGTCGAGTTTGCTGAAGCGGGTCTCGGCGTAGTCGAGGCCGTAGCTCGGCCAGTCCTTGGTGGTCTTGGCGTTGGCGATGATCGCGGCACTGTCGACCGCGCCCGTCACCGCGCGGATGTGCGCGGCGGAGCCCTTGGCGTCTTGCGCGGCGGCGACCGCCGGAGACAGCAGCGCAGCCATCAGCGCCGCTGCGCCGAGCCGCCTCGCAACTAATCCTATCGCGGGTTGTTGGACAGGTCGGATCGCAGTCCGCACCGCATCAGCAGGCTTCCTCATGCATTAGCTCCCTACTCGGCCTCTTGCCGGGCCGAGCGGAAGTGTTGCGCGCAGTCGGGGGAGCGTCAACCAGAATGCGGACGAGATGCAGATGCAGCTACTATCTCGCAACGCAATGCGGCGCGCGTTGCATTGCGATGCCGCGGCTGCGAACTAAGCGCCGGAGAATTCGAACAGCTCGCCGTCGTAGCCGGCTTCAGCCGGAATCCGCAGCAAACGCTTGTCGCCGTCCTTGCTCATGATCGGCAGCACGGTGACGATGCTCTGCGCACGGGCGTGATCGAGCGCCGCCGCCACGCTCGGCTGCTGGCCGAGCCGGATCAGATTGCGGGTGGTCGGAAACGGCAGCGTGAAGCGACCGCTGTCGCCGCCGTCCAGCGCCTCGCGCGGCGACAGCCAGATCGAATCGGTGGTCTCCCAGCCGTCATGCATGCCGAGCTGTTCGGGTGGCGCCTCGGCCAGGAAGAACCAGGTGTCGAACCGCTTCGGCAGCTTCTCCGGCGTGATCCAGTGCGCGTAGGGCACCAGCAGATCGAGCGCCAGCACCAGTCCGTTGTCGGCCAGGATCTGCGCGAACGCGATATGGCCGTCGCACAGCGCCTTGCGGTGCGCCGCTTCGATCTCGGCGGCGCGGCTGGCGGCGACCAGCGCGTCGCTGCCGCGCGGCCGTGCCAGCAGGATGCCGCTTTCCTCGAAGGTCTCGCGGATCGCCGCGATCCGGAATTCCAGCGCCGGGCCGACCGATCCGTCGACGCCGGCATAGAGCTCGGGCCGGGCGACGATGTCGCGATCACCGGCATCGACGCTGCCGCCGGGAAACACCAGCGCCCCTGAGGCAAACTCGACCTGATAATTCCGGATCATCATGAACACGTCGAAGCCGGCCGCGGCCTGACGCAACAGCACGATGGTCGATGCGGGACGCGCGGCAGCCTCAACGGTCATGGTGTTACTCCGCAGCTTTGCTGCGCGGTTCGAGATCGGCGCGTTTGTCGACCCGCGCCAGCCGCGACAACAGATAATCGACCTCTTCGCGCGCAGTGTCGGTGAGGCTCGCACCAGGCTTGCGCTGGGCGCTCGACGACAACAGCCCACGCTTCTTCAGCACGTATTTGCGGACCGACAGGCCGACGCCCTGCTGATGCTCGTAGCGGATCAGCGGCAGATGCGCGTCGAACAGGTTGTGGGCGAGATCGCGCTGCCCGGCCTTCGACAGCTTGACGACGTCCACCAGCATGTCCGGGAAGCAGTAGCCGGTCATCGCGCCGTCGGCGCCGCGCTCCATCTCGAAGTCCAGGAACAGGCCGCCATTGCCGCACAGGATCGACAGCGGGCGCAGCGATCCGTCCTTCTGGAAGCCGCGCAGCGTGGTGATCTTTTCGAGCCCCGGCCAGTCCTCGTGCTTCAGCATCACGCAGGACGCGCTGTCCATCACGATCTGCCGGATCACCTTCGGGGTCATCACCACCGACAGTGTCAACGGATAATCCTGGAGCACCC
The DNA here is from genome assembly GCF_010906995.1 of Rhodopseudomonas sp. WA056. Classification (NCBI taxonomy): domain Bacteria; kingdom Pseudomonadati; phylum Pseudomonadota; class Alphaproteobacteria; order Hyphomicrobiales; family Nitrobacteraceae; genus Rhodopseudomonas; species Rhodopseudomonas sp. WA056. Next base: position 6,535 of record NZ_QPFS01000003.1, read on the forward strand.
AGGGCACGTCGTCGCCGATCGCCTCGGTAGCCTGGCGGAAGTAGCCGGTGATCTGCTCGTCGGTGCGCAGCGACGGTGGCGGCGCGATCATGACGCCGGCCGCGCCTGCATCCATCGACAGCCGCGCCAGCCGGCGCATCGCGGCAAAGCCCGGCGCCGAGACGCCGACGATCGTCTGCATCGACTTGGCGCGCTTGATGAAACGGGTCGCCACCGCCTCGGCCTCGGCCGCATCGAGCTTCGGCGCCTCACCGAGAATGCCGAGCACGGTGACGCCCTCACAGCCGACCTCCGCGTAGAAATCGGTCAGACGATCGATCGAGACATCGTCGATCTTGCCGTCGTCGTGGAACGGGGTCGGCGCGATGGCGAAGGTGCCTGCGGCTTCCGGGGTCAGTCTCATAGGCTCGGCCTTTCTTCAGAGAGCGCGACCACCGATACCACCCCGAAAGCCCCGAGTCTGCCGTCCTTCCGCGCAGATCCGCCCTCAGCCGAGTACGGAGCGACCGCTCTTGATCACCGTGACGCCACGCGCCTTCACCCGCGCTTCGAACGAGATCACATTGCCGTCCTTCCACATGTCCATGGTGACGGTCTCGCCCGGATACACCGGCGAGGAGAACCGCACCGCGTGCTGCTTGAACGCCGACGTATCGTAGTCGGCATAGGTCTGCAGCACGCCGCGGCAGGTCAGGCCGTAGGTGCACATGCCGTGCAGGATCGGGCGCGGGAAACCGGCCTTCTGCGCGAACTCGGGATCGGAATGCAGCGGATTGCGGTCGCCGCACAGCCGGTAGATTAACGCCTGGTCCGGCCGGGTCGAGATGTCGACGCTGCGATCAGGCGCGCGGTCCGGCATCTTGTGCGGCTCGGGCTGCTCCAGCGCCGGGCCGCCGAAGCCGCCGTCGCCGCGGGCGAAGCGCGACGCCAGCAGCGTCGCCAAGGCCTCTCCCTTGTCGTCGCGCAGGATGGTCTGGTGACGGATCACCACGCCCTTGTCCTTGCCCTTGTCGTACACCTCGACGACGCTGGAATCGGCGGTGATGTTCGCCGCCACCGGCATCGGCCGGTGGAAGGTGATGTCGCGCTCGCCGTCGACCACCAGCAGCCGGTTGAGATTCATCTCGCCCGGACCAGCGCCCCACGCCGCGACCGACGCGAAGGTCGGCACCACCTTCAACGGACGCTCGGTGTAGGTCGCCTCGTTGACGAAGGCGAGTTCCTTCTCGTCCATCGGATCGGCGCCCATGCCGATGCCGTAGGCGTAGAGCATCACATCGCGGTCGGTGTAGGCGTATTTCTGCCCGGTGGTCTTCAGGGCCATCAGTTCATCGTAGCGGGCCGACATTGGCTTCTTCCCTTGTTCTTGTCTTTCGTATCGTGATCCTCATGGTGAGGAGCGCGCTGCGCGCGCGTCCCGAACCATGAGGATGGAACGCAGTGCGATTGTCACATCCTTCGAGACGCGCGCTCCTCAGGATGAGGTTCACACAGCCGTAAAGAACGGCAACGGCGCGCCGCCGTCGCTGGGCTTGAACACCACCTTGACCTTGGTGCCGATCTTCAACGATGCGAAATCGCAGTCGACGAAGTTGGTCAGCACCGACGGGCCTTCCTTCAGCGTGACGTAGCCGATCGCGTAAGGACCGGTCGGCGACTTGCGCATCAGGCTGTAGCTGTAGATCTCACCCTCGCCCTTGCTCTCTTCCCACACCGTCTGGTCGGAGAAGCAGAACGGGCACAGCGCGCGCGGGAAGTAATGCGCCTCGCCGCAGGCCATGCAGCGCTTGATCAGCAGCTTGCCTTCGGTCGCCGCATCCCAGAACGGCTTGGTTTCGGCGTTGCCCTGAGGCGCGGGATATTTCACGGGGCTGTTCATCACACGCGCTCCAGAATGCAGGTCGAGGCGGCGTGGCGGATGCCGAGCATGCCGCCGGTGCCATGAGCGATCGCGAGGTCGCAGTTCGGCACCTGCACCTTGGGATGCGCCTCACCGCGGAGCTGACGCACGGCTTCCAGCAGCTTGGTCATGCCGCCGCGATTGACCGGGTGGTTGCTGCACAGACCGCCGCCGTCGGTGTTGAACGGCAGCTTGCCGACGCCCGAGATCAGGTTGCCGTCAGCGACGAACTTGCCGCCCTGCCCCTTTTCGCAGAAGCCGAGATCTTCGAGCTGCATCAGCACCGTGATGGTGAAGCTGTCGTAGATCGAGGCGTACTTGATGTCCTTCGGCGTGACGCCGGCCATCTCGAACGCCGGCGGCGCGGACCACACGCCGGCCGAATAGGTCAGATCGAGGTTGTGGCCGCCGCGCGGCCCCTTGATCGCCTCGCCAGCGCCGATCATCCGCACCAGCGGCTTCTTCAGGCTGCGCGCAATCTCCTCGGTGGTGACGATCAGCGCACCGCCGCCGTCGGTGACGACGCAGCAATCCATCCGGTGCAGCGGATCGGCGATCAGCGGCGAGTTCAGCACGTCCTCGACGGTGACGACGTCGCGCAGCATCGCGTGCTCGTTGTACTGCGCATGATGCGAGGCCGCGACCTTGATCCAGGCGAGCTGTTCGGACGTGGTGCCGTACTGGTGCATGTGACGCGCGGCGCACATCGCATAGACGTTGTGCGTGGTGGCGCCATAGGCCAGTTCGAAGTCGCCTTCGGCGCCGACCGGGCGCGGCGGCAGCGCGCCGGTGCGCGGCTTGCCGGCCAGCGTGATCAGCGCGACCGAGCAGCGGCCGGCGGCGATCGCTTCCGCGGCATGGCCGAGATGCACCAGATAGGAGCAGCCGCCGGTGTCGGTCGAATCGAAATGGCGAACCTTGAGGCCGAGATAATCGACCATCGCCATCACGCCGCCGGGCGCGTCGCCGGCGCAGAAGTAGCCGTCGATGTCGGCCTTGGTCAGGCCGGCGTCTTCGAGCGCACCCTTGGCGACTTCGGCGTGGAGCTGGGCGATGGATTTATCGGGCGCGTGGCGCGTGGGATGTTCGTAGATGCCGGCAATGTAAGCCTTGCCTCTTATTGTCAACGCAGTTCTCCGCTGGCGTTTGGTCGGACGGTTTTTGTGACCGCTCCAAGCGACCTTGGCAAGCGTGTTCGCGCGCGGGGGCAATTACCACGTCACGGAATGTTTTGACGCCGCATCGTCACAGTCAGCCAGAGGGAAAGACCTCTCCGTCATTGTGAGTGAAGCGAAGCAATCCAAGGCCCAATGCACCGGGCTGCTGGATTGCTTCGTCGCTGCGCTCCTCGCAATGACGTGGAGAGGATGTTGGCCGACCTACTCCGCCGCCATCTGCCGCGGCGGCGCGGGTTGCGGGTCGCGCAGATGGGCGCGGAGTTCGGCGAACCGCGGCGCGGTGTCGTCCACCGACTTCTGCTTGATCGGGCCGTAGCCGCGAATCCGGTCCGGCATCGCGAGCAGCTCCACCGCGGTGTCGATCGTCGCCGGCGACAGATGCTGCAGCACGCTAGCGACATCCGCCTCGTAGTCGGCGATCAATTTCCGCTCCAGCTTGCGCTCCGGGTGATAGCCGAACGGATCGAGCGGCGTGCCGCGCAGGAAGCTGAACTTCGCCATCGTCCGGAACACCGGCCGCATCGCCTCACTGAACTGCCGCTTCTTCGGCCGGCCGGTGAGATCGACGCCCGGCAAAATGGGCGGCGCGAGGTTGAAGCTGATCTTGTAGTCGCCTTCGAACTGGTCGCGGATCTGCTGCTCGAAGCCGGGTTCGGTCAAGAGCCGTGCCACCTCGTACTCGTCCTTGTAGGCGAGCAGCTTGGCGTAGTTCAGCGCCACCGCACGCGGCAGCGCCTCGCCGTAGCCGCCGGCCTCCGCTGCGCTGCGCACCTTGGCGACCAGATCGGCGTAGCGCTTGGCGAGCCGCTTGCCCTGATACGAGGTGAGCAGCGCGCTGCGATGCGCGATGATCTCGTCCAACGACATCTCGCCCTGAGTCTTGCCGACCGTGGCATGATCGGCGCCGTGCAGCAGCGAGGCCAGCCGTGCCGGATCGGCAGCGGCGAGGCGGCCGAGCCGGAACGCCTGGGTGTTCATCTTGATCGACACGCCGTTGAGTTCGATCGCCTGCTCGATCGCTGTCGCCGATAGCGGCAGCAATCCCTGCTGATAGGCAAAACCCATCATCATCATGTTGGTGGCAATCGAATCGCCGAGCAGCGTCTCGGCCGCCTTGGTGAAATCCAGGAACGCCGAGTCCTTGCGTAGCGCCGCTTCGAGCACGCTGTTGACCTTGCGGGTCTGGAAATCGAAGTCGCGGTTGCGGATAAAGTCGGCGATCGGGATCAGATGGGTGTTGACGACGCCGTGGGTACGGCCGGCTTCGCATAGCGACAGCGTCTCCTTGGAGATCGCCATCACTTCGTCGGCGACGATCAACACGTCCGCGGTGCCCGTGACGATCCGCGAACAGGTGACGTCCTCCGGCTTGTCCGACAGCCGGACGTGGCTGAGCACCGCGCCGCCCTTCTGCGCCAGGCCTGACATGTCGAGGATCATCGACGCCTTGCCTTCGATATGCGCCGCCATGCCGAGCAGCGCGCCGATCGTCAGCACGCCGGTGCCGCCGACGCCGCCGACCGCGACGTTGTAAGGCTTATCCAGCCCCGGCCGCGTCGCCGGCTCCGGCAACGAACCGAGATCGCCGAGATCGACCGCCGCCCGCTTACGCAGCTTGCCGCCGTCGATGGTGATGAAGGACGGACAGAAGCCCTTGAGGCAGGAATAGTCCTTGTTGCAGGTCGACTGGTTGATGGCGCGCTTGCGGCCCAGCTCGGTCTCCAGCGGCTCGACCGAGATGCAGTTCGACTGCACCGAGCAATCGCCGCAGCCTTCGCATACCGCGGCATTGATCATGACCCGGCGCGCCGGATCTTCCATCAGGCCGCGCTTGCGGCGCCGGCGTTTCTCGGCCGCGCAGGTCTGCACGAACACGATCGCGGAGGCGCCCTTGATCTCGCGGCATTCCTTCATCACCGCGTCGAGCTCGTCGCGGTGGCGCAGATGCACGCCGGGCGCGATGCTGTCGGCCGGATAGGCCTCGGGATTTTCTGAGACCAGATAGATCTCGCGGATGCCTTCGGAGTGAAGCTGATAGGTGATCTGCTGCGGCGACAGATCGCCGTCGTGACGCTGACCGCCGGTCATCGCCACCGCGTCGTTGTAGAGGATCTTGTAGGTGATGTTCGCCTTCGAGGCGATCGACTGCCGGATCGCGAGGCTGCCGGAATGGAAGTAAGTGCCGTCGCCGAGATTGGCGAAGATGTGCTTCTCGTCGGTGAACGGCGCGATGCCGACCCACGGAACGCCCTCGCCGCCCATATGGGTGAAGGTCTCGGTCGAGCGATCCATCCACAGCGACATGAAGTGACAGCCGATGCCGGCGAGCGCGCGGCTGCCTTCCGGCACTTTGGTCGAGGTGTTGTGCGGACAGCCCGAGCAGAAATACGGCGTGCGCGCGATCGGCACCACCGCCTGGACCTGCGAGGCGTCGCGGCCGTGGAACCAGTCGGCCTTGGCGCGCAGCATCTCGGCGATCGTCGGATCGATCTCCATCGCCAGCAGCCGGTCGACCATCGAGGTCGCGACCTTGGCGACGCTCAGTTCCTCGGCGAACGGCAGGAAGCGATGGTTGCGGTCGTCCATCTTGCCGATCACGCGCGGCCGCTCGCGCATCCCGAACAGGAGCTGCTTGACCTGGTTTTCGACGATCTCGCGCCGCTCTTCGACCACAAAGATCTCTTCCAGCCCGCGGGCGAATTCCTGCACGCCTTCCGGCTCGAGCGGCCACGGCATGCCGATCTTGTACAGCCGCAGCCCGATCCGGGCTGCGACCTGCTCGTCGATGCCGAGTTCGCGCAGCGCCTGGCGCACGTCCTCGTAGCTCTTGCCCGACGCCATGATGCCGAACCGCGCGTTCGGCGAATCCATGGTGATGCGGTTGACCTTGTTGGCGCGGGCGAACGCGATCGCGGCGAAGCCCTTGTAGTCCTGCAGCCGGCGGTCCTGATCGTAGCGATCGTCCGGCCAGCGCAGATTGAGCCCGCCCGGCGGCATCTCGAAGTCGGTCGGGATCACGAACGGCTTCATCTCGTCCGCGAGATTGATCTCCGCGGTGGTCTCCACCGTTTCGGTGATCACCTTCATGCCGACCCAGCAGCCGGAATAGCGCGACATCGCGATCCCGAGCAGACCCATCTCGATCATCTCGTGGATCGACGACGGATACAGATACGGCATCAACGCGGCGATGAAGGCGTGGTCGGACTGATGCGGCACGGTCGACGACTTGGCGCCGTGATCGTCGCCGGCGAGGCACAGCACGCCGCCGTGCTTGGCCGAGCCAGCGGCGTTGGCATGGCGAAACACGTCGCCGCAGCGGTCGACGCCCGGGCCCTTGCCGTACCAGATGCCGGTGACGCCGTCGTACTTCGCGCCGGGCGACAAATTGAGCTGCTGCGTGCCCCAGATCGCGGTGGCGGCGAGATCTTCGTTCACGCCGGGCTGGAATTTGACGTTGTACTGTTCGAGATGATGGCGGGCTGCGACGAGCTGCTGATCGTAGCCGCCGAGCGGCGAGCCGCGATAGCCGGTGACGAACCCGGCGGTGTTGAGGCCGGCCGCGCGGTCGCGCCGGACCTGCGCCATCGGCAGCCGCACCAGCGCCTGGATGCCGGTGAGGAAGACGTGTCCTGAGTGCTGCGTGTATTTCTGATCGAGACTGATCGGTCCCTGGTCGATTCCCATCCGGCCCTCGCGAAAGGCATTGGACCGCAAGGGCCATTCGGCCGCTGAAGCGGTCTCTGTTTCGAAACAGTCTAAGCTGGTTTTTCCGCCTCGCGCACCACAAAAAGCCGCGCGTTCAAGGCATTCCGCCTGTTCGCATTTTGATGTCTCAAAAGCCGCATCCCGCTTGCATGAAGTGCCGCCACGTCGCGGCTCGGCGAACGATCATGTCCGGTGCACCGCAACACGTTCCATGCCTGACGAAGGCGATTCGACCGGGAACCGCGGACTACGCTGGGAACGGAAGGTTTGACGATGGATTGTTGCAACGAAGCCGAAAGGAGGACCGATATGGCACGCCACCCCGATGACCCGTACCGCAGCGGTACCGCAGGCGACGATCCCCGCACCCCGTCACAGCTCGACAGCGATTTGCAGGCCGACCCCGAGATGCGCGAAGGCCCGGTGACGGCGGGGCGGCTGGCGCTGGCCGCCGTGGCGATCGTGCTGGTGTTCGGCGCGGTGATCTATGGCATGAGCGGATCGTCGACCGATCCGGCCACCAATCCGGGGGTCGCGACCCAGACCTCGCCGCCGCCGCCGAGCCAGACCGGCGTGAGCAATGCGCCGCCGGTGCCGCCGGGCGTTCGCGACGTGACGCCGCGCAACGCCGAGGGGGACTCCGGCATCACCACCGGTGCGGCGCCGGCCCCGACCGCGCCGCCGAGCACACCCACCGGCCGCGGTAACTAAAGCGACCACATCCTCAACAGTGGTCACTCGCAATGCGGCGACAGCACCAAAGCTGTTCGCCGCATTGTGCCGTCTGCCGTACCAAGCGCCACTGCCGCATTCATGCCTCGTTCAGTCCGAATCGGCTAGACGATCATCCGGGGACGAATGAACGGATGCGGCCTCGATTCGAGGACCGCGCCACCAAACGCAAGCCGTGCATCGGACTGGAAGGAACAAGATTAGATGAAGAAGATCTTTGCCGCCGCATTATTCGCCGCGACGCTGGTCGGAGCCGGCGCAGCCAACGCCATGCCGCTGGCGCCGCTCGGATCGGCCGCTACCGGCGACGTGATCCAGGTCGCTCAGGGCTGCGGTCCGGGTTGGGCTCGTGGTCCCGGCGGTCGCTGCCGTCCGATGTATCGCCGTCCCGCCTACGTCCGCCCGCCGGTGGTCGTTCCGCCGCGCGTGGTCGCGCCGCGCGCCTGCCCGCCCGGCTACGCCTGGCGTCAGGGCCGCTGCTTCCGCCGGTTCTGATCGGTCAGCAAACTGGTCTCGAAAAGCCCCGCTTCGCGCGGGGCTTTTTTTTCATTCAGCCCGATCAGCGGAAGCTGAAGAGCAGTTTGCGCAGGCTGTAGAGTGGCACCCACGGCAAAAGGATCGGGACGCGGCGGACGTAGTCCTGATAGTCGGAGCGGTCGCTGTAGCGTTCGTCCTGCTTGCGCTCCAGCCCGGCGGCCGCGGCGGTCATCAGCGCTTCAATGTAGATCAGTCCGAGCAGCGTCAGCGCCCAGGCCCAGCCGGAGCCGTAGGCCGACAGACCGGAGAACCACACCCCGAACCAGAACAGCATCTCGCCGAAGTAATTCGGGCAGCGCATCGTGCGATACAGCCCGGTGTCGCAATAATGCGACGGATGCGCGGCCTTGTAGCGATACTTCTGCCAGTCGGCGAGGCTTTCGATCCACAGCCCGGCGACCATGATCATCACCCCGAGCGGCGTCGATACCGGCCAGATGCCCTGCGCCTGCAGCGACAGCGTCAGCAGCGCGGGCAGGAACAGCAGCGTGAACAGCAGGCTGACGCCGAGCCAGATCGCGATCTTGTGCCACAGCTTCAGCTCAGCGGTGCGTCGCTCGGCACGCGCCAGCTCGGCCGCATAGATCGGATTGCGCTCGCGGATCGCCAGGAACAGGCCGAGCCGGAGGCCGTAGGCCAGCAGCAGCACGAGCTGCAGCGTCACCCAACCCGACATGGTGCCGGAAAACAGCAGCACGAACACCACGCTCTGCGCCGCGATCGCGCCAGCATAGCACAGACTGACGAAGTAATAGACCCGCCGGAACCCGGGCGCCGCAACCACTAGGCAGACGGCGAACGCCAGCGCTACGAGATGCCACGGAATCGTCATGTCGGTGCACGTCCTTGTCCGGGTGAGCGTCCTTATAGACCGCCCGGACGTTCGGAGCCATGTCCGGCATCAAAGCCAGCGCCGACCGGAGACGTCGCTCGGCTATTTCGACGTACAGCGCTGCCCTGGAACGCGGCTGTCGCAGACTCGCGAAACTTCGAAGAACCGTGTCCACAGCTTGCGCTGCTTCGGGGCCGGCTCGGCCTCGGCGGCGAGCCGCAGGACGTAGAAATTCTCGCGGCCCTGCACCGCCTTCCACCAGCTCAGCGACGGCTTGCCGTCGTCCTTGGCACTCGGGCAGCTCTCGCTCCACATCACCATCGGATACAGGTTTTCGTTGCCGTGCCGGAGCTCTTCGAACCGGGCGCCGGGACAGTCCGCCGTCGCCGCCTTCTGCCGCGCAGCGCGATAGGCCTCGGGAGACTGTTCGGTCTGCCTGAACAGCGTCTGCGCGGTTATCCGCGTCGTCGCGCTGGCGATGTTCTCGCTGCCCGGCACCAGCACCGTGGTGCGCTCGTTGTCGTTGCTCGCCTCGGCGACGACCTTGAAGCCCTTCGGTGATTGCAGCAGCAGTTTCTCGGTGTCCGCGGCGCGCGAGCTGCCGGCGGTGACGAGGGACGCGATCAGGCACAGAACGGCAACGCGGAGCATGAACGGTGAGCCCGGATGGATTGAGGCGGCGAAGCTTGCCCGAGAACCGTGCCCTATTCAATATCACCGGTGACAGCAGGCGCGCTCAGTCAGATCCCGCCGTGCAGCCGCGCCAGCAGCCCCACGATGATCAATGCCAGCAACGCCGACAGAAGCTGCCAGAACAGCAAGGGATTGCGCGCGGCGAGCGGCTGCGGCCGGGCGGCGAGATAGTCAGCCCGCGGATGCCGCAGATCGTGCACAAATTCCGACAGCGCCGGATAGCGCTTGGCCGGATCGAGACTGACCGCGCGTTGCAGCGCGCGATCGATCCAGACCGGCACCTTCGCATTGTGGTCGGCGGCCGGGCTATAACGCAGCTTGCGGGATTTCAACGCCTGGTTGGCGCGTGCCAGCTCGGCGCCGTAGGGCAGCCGACCGGTCAGCATCTGATAGGCGATCACGCCGAGCGAGAACTGATCCGACAGCACCGAGCCGCCCTGCCCGGCGAAATATTCCGGTGCCATGTACTGCACGGTGCCGAGCAGTTCGTCGCCACCGGCCGGCCCGAGCTCGGCGACACCGGCGACGCGGACCGAGCCGAAGTCGATGATCTTCACCGTGCCGCCGCGGTCGATCAGCACGTTGGCGGGGCGCAGATCCTGATGCACCATTTCCTTGCGATGGAATGCGTAGAGCCCCTTGGCGATCTGCTCGATCAGGCTGCGGACGGTTTCGAGCTCCGCGCGCGGATGGTCGATCATCCACTGCGCCAGGGTCTGGCCTTCGATGTATTCGAAGGCGACGTAAAGATAGCTGCGCGGCCGCTGCACCGCGCGCGGCTTCAGCACATGCGGGCTGTCGATCCGCCGCGCGATCCACTCCTCCAGCAGGAAGCGCCTGCGAAAGTCGGCATCGTCCCGCAGATCCACGGACGGCGTCTTCAGCGCCACCAGTTCGCCGGCCGCGATATCGGCCGCCAGATAGATATGGCTGCGGCTGGTGGCGTGAAGCTCGCGGAGGATGCGGTAGCCGTCGAACTCGGCGCGCGGTTCGAGCTGCGGCGGCAGCGGCAATTCCGCGGCCCGGCCAAACAGATCGGCGGCCTCCGCATCCGGCACCGCGTCGATCCGAACCACCTGCACGGTGAGATTGTCGTCGCTGCCGTTGTTGAACGCCTCGCTGACGATCGCACGCGCCGCGGCGTCGAGGTCGTTGCCGTGATCGTGCAGCGCCCGCACCACGAAGCGCTGTGCGACGTGCTCGTACACGCCGTCGGTCGCCAGCACGAACACGTCGCCGGGCCCGATCGCCACCGACCGGTAGTCGATCTCGACCTGCGGATTGACGCCGAGCGCACGGCCGAGATAGCTCTGCTCGGCGGACAGCCGCACCCGATGATCCTCGGTGAGCTGCTCCAGCGCGGCGCCGGCCAGCCGATAGATCTGGCTGTCGCCGATGTGAAACAGATGCGCTGCCGCTCCTTTGATCACCAGCGCGCTCAGCGTGCAGACGTAGCCCTTGTCGCGGTCGTAGCGATAGTCGCTGCGCCGGGTCTCGGCGTGCAGCCATGAATTGGTCGCGGCGATCACCCGCTGCGCCGAGGATTTCACCGACCACGCCTCGGACGTGCAGTAGTAATCGGTGAGAAAGCTCTTCACCGCGGACTCGCTGGCGACCTGACTGACGTCGCTCGACGAGATGCCGTCGGCGAGCGCGATCGCGATGCCCTTGGTGGTGAGCAGCGGCTCGGCCGGGATCAGCGCGCCGTAGAAATCCTGGTTGACGGGCTTGCGTCCCGGCGACGAAGCCTGCCCGATCGACACTGTGAGCTGCTGCGCCATGCGCCCTGCTGCGAAACGAGTAACGGGAGCTTCACCCCGGCCGGCGAAGCTCCCGAACCCGAGCAGTTTACGCCGCAATGCGCGGCGACGAGACCGGCGCGATGCTGCGCTTCGCCGCGGTGCGGACGTGGGTGGTGTAGAGCGTCAGCCCGGTGAAGGCGAGCCCGCCGACCAGATTGCCGAGCACGGTCGGGATTTCGTTCCAGATCAGATAGTCGAGGATCGAGAACTTGGCGTGCAGCATCAGGCCCGACGGAAACAGGAACATGTTCACCACCGAGTGCTCGAACACCATGTAGAAGAACACCAGGATCGGCATCCACATCGCCAGCACCTTGCCCGGCACCGTGGTCGAGATCATCGCCATCACCACGCCGGTGGAGACCATCCAGTTGCACAGCACGCCGCGGAAGAACAGCGTCGCCATGCCGGCGGCGCCGTGCGCCGCGTAGCCGAGCGTGCGCCCCTCGCCGATATTGCCGAGCGCGGTGCCGACCTTGTCGGGCGCCTGGCTGAAGCCGAAGGTCGTCACGAACGCCATCAGGAACGCCACCGTCACCGCTCCGGCGAAATTGCCGATGAACACCAGGCCCCAGTTGCGCAGCACGCCGCCGATCGTGCAGCCCGGGCGTTTGTCCAGCCAGGCCAGCGGCGCCAGCACGAACACGCCGGTGAGCAGGTCGAAGCCGAGCAGATACAACATCGTAAAGCCGACCGGAAACAGCAGCGCGCCGATCAGCGGCTGGCCGGTGTTGACGTTGATGGTCACCGCGAACCAGGCGGCGAGCGCCAGGATGGCGCCGGCCATATAGGCGCGGATTACCGTGTCGCGGGTGGACATCAGGATCTTGGACTCGCCGGCGTCGACCATCTTGGTGACGAATTCAGAAGGCGCGAGGTAGGACATCTGCTCCGTGCTCCGTTTGCTGCTGAAGAGGCCGCGTCGGAACGCACAAGCGACGGGAGCAACATGGGAGCGGAGTCTGGGCGACGCCGCGGCTCTCCTGATGGAGAGCTGTCCCATTGCTGTCTGCCGGGCACCGGCTTGGGCAATTCTCGGACGGCGGTCGTCGTTGACCGGAACTTACTAAGCAATCGCCGTGCCAGCGACTGACGGCTCTGGCTACGCGTATTTCCCCGGGAAATTCCTCAGATCACGCTGCACCGGCCCCGCCGCTGGGCTGCGCCGATGCCCAGAGTCTGCGCAACGGGCCTGCGCATAGCTCGCATTTGAGGCACCTCTCAATCCGACCACGGCGGCCCGATGCTGCCCGAGCTATCGTCAGTTCGCCGGGAGTTACTTCGGAAGGATCCGGGCCAGCACCCGCTCGATCCAACTGTCGCCGGGGTCGGTGCCGGGCGGCAGCGGCAGCGGACGCGCCCGGCTCGACCAGTCGACAGCCGGCCCGGCCGCTTCGAGCAGCCCCGCGGCGAGATCCGCCATGCTGTGTTTGGCGACGCCGTGCCCGCGGGCGCCGAAGCTGAACCGAACCGTCCGGATCTGCGGGTTGAAGGCGTCGACCGGATAGAGCTGGGTCATCAGAAACCGCAAATACGCGAGGATCTCGCCGCGCTGATACACCCGATCGATCACGAGCCCGATCGCGTTCTGCGGGCCGTTGACGCCCGGATCGTAGTATCCGGTCACGGTCGAGGGATCGAATGCGTAGACTTCGCGGATGCGGCCATCCTTGTAGGCGGCCTGCTGCGCCAGACCGCCGCCGAGCGAATGCCCGACCGCAACGATCCGCGGCGCCGGCCGGCCATGGACAGCCAGCGCCCGATCGAGGATCGGGCCGATATGCCGCTGCACCTGCCGGTATTGATCGTCATACGGCAGGAAACGCGTCACCCAGCGGAAATTCGCCATCCAGTCGTCGGCCTCGCGAAAGTCGGTGCCGCGAAACGCGACGACGATCTCGTTGCGATCCTGGTGGCCGAACACCTTGTAGCCGAGCCCGCCGAGGGCCTTGCCGCCGCACCCGCCCTCGCCCTCCGGACACGGCAGCGGCCCCTCGCCCTGCTCGATCAGCGCCCAACCGGCGGACCAGCCGCCCAGCAACTCGGCGGTGACCCGCGCCAACGCCGGATCGTTCGGCGCCGGGCGCCTCAGTAGTTCCTGCAGCTTCGGCGGCCCCTCGCCGCCGTCGCGGTCGTAGGCCCACAGCGCGAACAATGCATACGGCAGGTAATGACCGGCATAGGCCGACGACGGCAGGTGCGCCTCGCGATAATCGCCGACCCGGACGAACATCTCGCCGCTGTTCTGGCGATAGCTGTCGAACGAGCCGTGCCACCACAACCACCCGGCCAGCGCGGCCGCAGCAACCAATCCAACAATCACCAGGGCACGCATCGAGCTCTCCCAGGCTTGGTATCAATCTAAGGAATACGAGAGCAATTCACCAATTGAAGCTGACTTGGCCCTTCCCAACGGTGCTGAGTCCTCATCCTGAGAGCCCGGCACAGCCGGGCGTCTCGACGGATGAGGCTACGCATGGCCCCGCGGCGCATGGTCCGAGACCGCGCTGCGCGCGTCCTCACCACGAGGCCCTGGCCCGCCAGCATTCGGAAAAGGGTGCGTAGTCCCATTTCCATCAAACAAAGACCGGCTCTGGCCGCGTGCCGATCGCCGCAATCCTGGCGACAACGCGCAACCTGCGATCAACGCAACCTGCGATCAATATGTCCTGATTTGCAGCCGACCGCCAGCCGCGCGTGCACGCGGATCGCTACAACTAACGATCAAACGATCGACCTAGATACCGTCGCGGCATCATAGCTCTCCGCACCGCTAAGCTGGCCCCTCGCCGAGCGCTCGCAAGGCCGAGAGTCCTTCACGATAGGATGGATAGGCTAATGTAACCCCCAATTCTGTGCGGATCAGGTCGTTCCGGACCCGGCAATTCTCCAGATAGAAGCTGCGCGCCATTGGAGACAGCTCGGCGTGCTCGTAAGCAATTTCAGGAGGCGGTGTCAGTCCGCATAGTTCAGCGGCGAATTCGACGACCTGCTGCGGCGGTGCCGGCTCATTGTCGGTCACATTGTAGATGGCACCGGGGCGCGGTCGCGAAAGTGACGCAGCGACCACCGCGGCGATATCGGCAACGTGAATTCGATTGAAGACCTGGCCGGGCTTGATGATACGCGTCGCCGTTCCGGCTGCGAGCTTCTCCAGTTGGTTTCGGCCCGGGCCGTAGATCCCTGACAGACGAAAAACTTGCGCTCCCAATGCCAGCCAGCGCTGCTCGGCAGCGATCCGGAGCTGCGAGCGGGGTTTTTCGGAGGTCGCAGGCGTTGTTTCGTCGACCCAATTGCCGAGGTGATCACCGTACACGCCGATCGTCGAAAGATAGCCGATCCACCGCGGCCTGGAATCACTGGTGATCGCGCCAGTGAAGGACGCCAGAACCGGATCGCCGGATTCATTCGGAGGCACCGACGACAGAATGGCGTCGCTCGACTTGATATCATCAGCGATCAATGGGTCGACATGAGAGGATGAAAACACCCGTGCCGTGATCCCGCGCCGGCCCAACTCTTCGGCCTTTGCGGTTGTTCTGACGGTTGCAGCGACCTCGATCCCGGCGCCCTGCAAATGCTGCGCGATATAGCTGGCCGAATAGCCCAAGCCGAAAATCAGAATTCTCATCCGGACATCATTTTCATCTGGGAATGACGATGCGCAGGATACCAAACATCCGGGCCGATGGCTGCGTCCTTATGAGTCCGCGTCCTGGTTGGGCCATCAAAATAGGCCAGGCCAGGAGCTTCGCGTCAGCTCAAAAACACAAAGGGCGGTGATCGTGTCGCGATCACCGCCCTTTTCGACCAAATGAGTCGATGCCGTTACAGCGGCATGTTGTCGTGCTTCTTCGCCGGGATTTCCATCTTCTTGTCGCGCAGCATCGCCAGCGCGCGGGCGATGCGGCGGCGGGTGGCGTGGGGCATGATCACGTCGTCGATATAGCCGCGCTCGGCTGCGATGAACGGCGACAGGAAGCGGTCCTCGTATTCCTTGGTGCGCGCCGCGATCTTGTCCGGGTCGTTCATGTCCTGGCGGAAGATGATCTCGACTGCGCCCTTGGCGCCCATCACGGCGATCTGCGCGCTCGGCCAGGCGTAGTTGATGTCGGCGCCGATTTCCTTCGACGCCATCACGTCGAAGGCGCCGCCATAGGCCTTGCGGGTGATCACGGTGACCAGCGGCACGGTGCACTGCGAGAACGCAAACAGCAGCTTGGCGCCGTGCTTGATCAGGCCGCCGTATTCCTGCGCGGTGCCCGGCAGGAAGCCCGGCACGTCGACGAAGGTGACGATCGGAATGTTGAAGCTGTCGCAGAACCGCACGAACCGCGCCGCTTTTCGCGACGCGTCAGAGTCGAGCACGCCGGCGAGCACCATCGGCTGGTTGGCGACGAAGCCCACCGTGCGACCGGCGATGCGGCCGAAACCGGTGATGATGTTCTTGGCGAAGGTGTCCTGCAGCTCGAAGAAGTCGCCCTCGTCCACGACTTTGAGGATCAGCTCCTTCATGTCGTAGGGCTTGTTAGGATTGTCGGGGATCAGCGTATCGAGCGAGAAGTCCTCACGCTCGATATCGTCGAAGCTCGGCCATTCCGGTACGCCTTCGGACGAGCTCGCCGGCAGGAAGTCGAGCAGCCGGCGCATCTGCAGCAGGGTCTCGACGTCGTTCTCGAACGCGCCGTCGGCGATCGACGACTTGGTGGCGTGCACCGAGGCGCCGCCGAGTTCTTCCGGGGTGACGACTTCGTTCGTCACCGTCTTCACGACGTCGGGGCCGGTGACGAACATGTAGCTGGTGTTCTTCACCATGAAGATGAAGTCGGTCATCGCCGGCGCATAGACGTCGCCGCCGGCGCACGGGCCCATGATGACGCTGATCTGCGGGATCACGCCGGAGGCCTGCACCACGCGGCGGAACACGTAGGAGTAACCGGCGAGCGCCGCGACGCCCTCCTGGATGCGGGCGCCGCCGGCATCGTACAGGCCGATGATCGGGGCCCGCGCCTTCAGCGCCATGTCCTGGATCTTGGTGATCTTCGCCGCGTGGGTCTCGGACAGCGAGCCGCCGAACACGGTGAAGTCCTTGGCGAACACGAACACCTTGCGGCCGTTGACCGTGCCCCAGCCGGTGACGACGCCGTCGCCGGGGATCTTGGTCTTCTCCATCCCGAATTCGGTCGAGCGGTGCTGGACGAACATGTCCATCTCCTCGAACGAATGCTTGTCGAGCAGCAGGTCGATCCGTTCACGTGCGGTGAGCCGGCCGCGGGCGTGCTGCGCGTCGATGCGCTTCTCGCCGCCGCCGAGCTTGGCTGCCGTGCGCCGTTCGTCCAATGCTTCCAGGATGTGCTTCATGATCAATAAGCCGAATTTCTTTTCTTGGTTGGGCGTGCGGAGCTTTTGCCCTTGTTTCACCGCAACAATCAAGGCCTTCTAGCACGGGCGTTTCGCGCGGGGAAACCGCCTAGGACCGCTCCGGCCTAGCGCTTTCGGCGGGCTTTGGACCGATCGGCGCGCCGGCAGCCCCGCACCGCCGCCAAATCCGCAACGGCCGGATGCGAAACCGCGATGGCGCGGTGCGCCGAACCCTCCTATATCGCGGGGCCGCCACACGGAGCCGCCCGATGACCACCGCCCCGCCCACCGCCGATCCGACCATGGCCCATCCGACCATTGCCGATCCGACGGTGGCCAATGGCGGCGTCCTGACTGTACTGCGGGCCGAGGGGCTGGCTCTGTTCGTTGGGTGCACGTTGTTCTATGTGATCTCGGACGCGCCGTGGGAGCTGTATGCGCTGCTGTTCTTCGCGCCAGACTTGGGCTTTCTCGGCTATCTGGCCGGCCCGAAGGTTGGCGCGGCGGTCTACAACGCGCTGCATTCCACCATCGGGCCGCTGCTGCTGGCGATCGCAGGGATCGTGCTGCTGGCCCCCTATGCCGGCACCGTCGCGATGATCTGGCTGGCGCATATCGGATTCGACCGCGCGCTCGGCTTCGGCCTGAAATACAACGCCGGCTTCCGCTTCACCCATCTCGGCCGGATCGGCAGGGCGCCGGCCGGCCAGCCCTGAGTCAGCGAACCGGGCCGCGCCCCGACAGCCGCAGCACGAAGGCCAGGACCTCGGCCACCGCCTTGTACAGCTCCTCGGGGATTTCATCGCCGAGCTCGACGTGTGACAGTGCGCCGGCGAGCATTTCGTTCTCTTCGACTGGAATGTCGTGCTGTTTGGCGACTTCGATGATCTTGGCGCCGAGCACGCCTTTGCCCTTGGCGACCACCCGGGGGGCGCCGGCATAATCGTAGTGCAGCGCGATCGCGAGCGGATTCTTGGTGTCTGTTGTGGTCACAGCGCGCGGTCCAGGAAATGACCGGCTGCGGCCGGGCGTGGTGCGGGCGGCGCGCCGTCGCGCACCACGATGTCGCCGGGCACCAGATCGGCGCGGGCGAGCGCGCGGCCCAGGTCGGCGGCGCCGGCGCGCAATTGGGCGGTGGTGGCGGGACGCTCCGCCCACAGTCGCACCATGGTCTTCTCCCCGCGCAGCGAGATCAGGGCGTGCACCGGCCCGGCGGGCTCGACATCGAGCGAAAACCGCGCCTGCCACACCGTACCACCGGTGTCGCCGGGCTGGGCCGCCTCGTCGCTGTCACGCGAAATCGCGAACTGGGCCACCGCGGTCCCGTGCGGGGTGGCGAGCGGAATCTCGAAGCTCCAGCGCGGCGGAGCGGGCTCGACCCGGGCCGCGGCGGCGTCGACCCGGTCCGGTAGCGAGGCGACCTGCAGCAGCGTCTGCCGCGCCAGCGCGCCCTCGGTCTCGGTCAGAATCCGGCGCAAATTGGCATCCGGCGCGGCGCGCGGATCGAGATTGGCCGGCATCACCGGCTGGGCGGCCGGCAGCGCGCCGGGAAACGGCGGCGGCGGGGTGTTGGTGCGGGCGATACCGCTGTCGTCCTTGACGACCCGGTTGCCGGTCAGCGCCGGCAGCAGCGACAGCAGCACCGGATTGCTGAGCCCGGCCTTGGCGAGCACCGCGGCGGTCTGCGGATCGGCCTGCAGCGCTCGCTGCAACGCGCTCAGCGTCGCCGCGCTGCCGGCGGCGGTCTCGGCCTGCGCGGCGGACGCGGTCGCCGCGGTCGCGGTGCCGGTGAGCTGGGCGATGACGTTCTTCACCAGCGACTGCTCGGCGGTGGACGCGGCTGCGCCCGCGGCGGTCGAGCCCGCCAGCGAGGCCAGCGTCGGCGACGCGGTCAGCGGCAGCGCGGGCGTCGCGGCGGTCGCCGCCGTCCGCCCGCTGAGCCCGAGCAGGTCGGCTTCGGCTTTCATCTGGGCGGTGAGCGCCAGCAGCGAGGTGCCCTGCCCGTTCTGCAGCACCGGTGTCGCCGTGGTGCCGCCGGCCTGCGCGGTCGCAGCCCCGAGCGCGGTAGTGAGCACCTGGCGCAGCACCAGCAGCGCCGCCTTCAGATCGGTGGCCGCGCCGGTGCCGGCTGTCCTGCTCGCCAGCGACGCTTCGAGGAAAATCCCGGAACTCTGAAATGCCTTCTGGATATCGGCGCCGGTCAGGCCGCCTGCGGTCGGCAATTGCTGCGCCAGCACCTGCGCCGCGGCCTCGCGCACCGCCGCCGGCATCCCGCCGGACTTCGCGGCCGCGCCGAGATCGGCGAACAGCGCCGACAGCCCGGTCTGCTGCGTCACCGCGGTCTGGGCTGCGGTCGCCACCGCGGCGGCCTGCTGCGGCGTCAGCGCCGGAGTTGCGGCCGGCACGATGCTCGGCGCCGCCTGCGCAGAAGTGACCACGATCGCCTGCGGCCCGAGCGTGACGCGGTCGACCGCCGGGCCGGACGCCGCCAGCGCGGCTTGCGCGGTGGTGGTGGTGACCGGCTGATTGACGATCGCCAGACGAATGCCGTCGTCGGTCTGCGACACCGTCACCTGCAACGTCTGCCCGGCCTGCAGCGGAACCTGGGTGGTGGCTTCCACGGTCTGGCCGCCGATCGCGATCCGAACCTGGTTGTTATCGCCGACCGACAGCACCTTGGCCTGCAGCACCGCCCCGGGCTGCAGCAGCACGTCCGCGGTCACGCCTTGCAGCGCGACGAGGGAAAGGTTCGGATTGACCGAAATCGCCATCGCTGTCCTTTGCGGGCGGCTGCTGAAAGCGCGATCCGATCAGACTAAGCGAGGGTCGTAAACCCGTCGTTAACTTCTCCGGGAACCCAGCGCCGCGATCACCTGGGCGGCGGCGGCGAACTCCGCCTGCTTGGCGGCGCGGCGCGCGGCGGCCTCCTCGTCGAGGCCCCATTGCTCGATGTTCCAGTCCTCGTCGACATGCGCTGCCGCCCACACCTGATCGGCATCGAGCCGGCCGTGCGCCAGCGCCAGCGCCAGCAGCGCCGAGCCGGTGATGGTGGTGACGACGTGCAGCGCGCCGAGCAGCCAGGGATCGGCCGGCAGCGCCGCGCGCGCCGCGGCACGCGCGGTCTCCGGCTGCGCGGCGTGGACGATGCCCTGCGCCAGGATGAAATGCGCGCCGAACGCCTCCGCCGCCCAATACAGCACCGGATCCCAATGCTCAGCTTCGCGCGCGATCAGTTCCTCCGGGTGCGCGGCGCGATAGCACAGCAGATCCGAACCGAAGTACTTGGCGATGTCGTCGGTCACCGCCTCGATCCGGCCGGCGACGCCATCGATCACGCTGTTGGCGAGCCGGGTCAGCGGCATCGTCGACGGATCGATGGTCTCGCTTTGCGCCTGCCATTCGGCGGCGATCGCTTCGGCGAGCGCGGCGTCCGGCGCGGCGAGCGCGTTGCGCGACGGCGTCTTGACCGGACGATCGTCGAGCCGCACCGCGAAGCCGCCGCCGTCCTCGGCGACGCTCGCCTGCGTGTAGAACCGCTTCGGCAGTTGCGCCCGGCTGGTGCGACGCACCGCTTCGTTGGGATCGAGCGGCGACTTGCCGGCCACCTCGTCGAACAGATCACGCATCCTGGTTTCTCGACTGAATCACTGATTGGCACAGGCGCGCGAATAGGCGGCGCGCTCGCTGGCGTTGAGCCCCATCGCGGCGCCTTCGTCGAGGCATCGCGAAATCCGGTCGCCGAAATGGCCGCGCTGCTGCAACTGCGCCTTCGGAAGATCCGGCGCCGGCTGGATCCGCTCGTGGGTGAGCGGCGGCGGAGCGGCGAGTTGCGGCACCTTCGGCACGGTGATCACCGGCGGCGGCGCCGATGGCGGCGGGGCCGGCGGCGGAATCGCCGAGGGCGCGGCGCCCGGCAGCACCACCTGCGCGGCTGCGGGGGCAGCGAGCGCTGCGATCAGCAACGCACTGGCCATCAACCCGAGTACCAGAGGCTTCAGACCCCGGTTCGTCATAACCGGGCTTGTCCCGGCCATCCACGCCTTCTTCGGCAGACACGCTGCAAGACGTGGATACCCGGGACAAGCCCGGGCATGACGGGAGAGTGAGTGGAGAGGAAGCGTTGCCATCTTGGCCATGTCGGCATCGCCGCACGCCGCCGCAAGCCGGCGCAGGCCCTCATTCTTCCGGCGCATGTTCAATCGGATCGAACCGGTCGTGCTCCAGGCCGAGCAGGTTCCAGCTCTGCAGCATATGCGGCGGCAGCGGCGCCGAGACGTCGATCACACCGCCGCGCGGATGCGGGATCACGATGCGGCGCGCGAGCAGATGCAGCCGGTTCTGCAGGCCGCCGGGGAGCTGCCAGTTCTCGATGTTGAAGTACTTCGGATCGCCGACGATGGCGTGGCCGATATGCGCCATGTGGGCGCGGAGCTGATGGGTGCGCCCGGTCACCGGCTTCAGCGACACCCAGGCCAGCTTCTGCCCCGAGGTCTCGACCACCGCGTAGTAGGTCACCGCGTGGCTGGCGCCGTCGTCACCATGCTTGGCGACGCGCATGATCGAATCCTCTTCGCTCTCGTCCTTGGCCAGATAGGTCGAGATCCGCCCCTGCTTCGGCTTCGGCACTCCGGCGACCAGCGCCCAATAGATTTTCCGCGCCGAGCGGTGGCGGAACGAGCCGGTCAGCGCGGTCGCGGCGAACCGGGTCTTGGCGACCAGCAGACAACCGGCAGTCTCCTTGTCGATCCGGTGCACCAGCCGCGGCTTCTGGCCCTTACTGTCGCGCAGCACTTCCAGCATCTGGTCGATGTGCCGCGTGGTGCCGGAGCCGCCCTGCACCGCGAGCCCGGCCGGCTTGTTCAGCACCAGGACGTCGGCGTCTTCGAACAGCGTCATCGCCTTCAGCGCGGCAAGCGTCTTCTGCTCGGCCTCGGACAGATGCCCGGGCGGCTTCGGCGTATCCAGCTTGAGCGGCGGAATCCGCACGTTCTGGCCCTCTTCCAGCCGGTCCTTGGAATCGGCACGCTTGCCGTTCACCCGCAGCTCGCCTTTGCGGACGATGCGCTGGATGTGGCTGAACGACAGGCCGGGAAACCGCGCTTCGAGGAAGCGATCGACCCGCATGCCGTTCTCGTCCGCGGTTACGGTGACGGTCTCGACCTTGGTCGGCAGCGGCGCGTCGGGCTTGGCCTCGGGCCGCTCACGGGTCTCGACCGGCGCCGGCTGCGCCGGGCGCGGCCTGCCCTCGCCCACCGGCCGTGACGATCGCGCCGGCCCCGCGCCGAACAGAATTGGCTTGTCGCCCGACCGCGGCGGTCGCGACGCTCCCTCGCCGCGCGAAGTCTTCGACGGCGCGCCGGCGCGCAACGGCTTGGCATCGCGCGACAGCTTGGCGCCACCGGGCTTGCCGGCGCCAGGCTTGCCCGCGAGAGCTTTGCCGGCACCCGGCTTCCCGGTCTTGGCGCCCAGCCCGGCGCGCGCCGGCTTACCGCGCGTGCCGTCGGGGCCACGCTTGGCGAGAGGTTTCTTGACGCGGCGGCTCATGGGCGCTCCGGGAGCATGGCGTCGTCGCGCGGCGGCCAAGGGCCGCACAGCAACAACGCGTCAAAACAGATGCGGCCGTGCCTAGCGCAAAACCGCCAGGCGGTCACGGGAATTGCGGGGGGCAGCCGGCCGCGGTCTCGCGGCGTCGGGCGCCCGAGTTGTGCGGCAGGCCATCCCAAAGTGAGGGGCAGCCGAGCGCCGGAGCGCCGGGCGTCTGCCGGAAACGCCCTCCGTCGCTCCACGGCGGCGACTTCTGGCTCGGGACCGTTCGTCCGGAAACACAGGGAGCTTTCGAGATCTCCCCGTCCCCTATGCGTGTCCAGCCACGAACAGGGTAGCCGCTCGTAGTAGCCGCGGACGGCGCCTTTCAACCTCCACAAACAATCTCACAGCTCTCCACGCTTGCATTAACGAGACTCTGACGGGTTGCTTAGCCATGGAAATAGCTGCACCGGAGCGGAACTGATAGCCGGAGTTGGCGGCGGCGGAGCTGACACGTCTTGAACAGGCAATTGGATAGGCTCCGCAATGAACGGATAGAAATTACCCTCCACCATTCGCCGAAGCTTCTTGTAACGAACCTTGTTGGTAGGACCGGTGGCATCGCGGATGATCGTATAGAATCGGCACGATTGCTGCTTGCTCCACTCGAACAACCCCTTCGTCGAGGAAATGAAAGTATTCTCGTTGATTTCTGCAGCCCGCTGGAACGAGGCGACCATAGCCCATGCGGCGTCGTTTGCTCGGGCCGGGGTTGCATCCTTGACACGCAGACCACCGTCCGTGAGCGTCACATCGAAGATGTACTCCGTCTGGCCGGCCGAGGTGGTCCAGCAGGAAGGATAGGTCAATCCATTACCCACGCGCATAAGGTTGTTTCGCTCGCGAGTGAGACGATCATTGTTCGCCTCAAGCTCCGCAATCTTCTTATCTGCCTCTGCGCCCGTAACCATCTGCGACAGCGGCCTGACCTGCTCCGGCACAGTAGACGCCCCAAGCCGATCAAGGACGTCCATCGCTCGCTTCAAGACGGCAGGAGGATCGTTCGGCTCGATCTCCGCAGCGCGCTTCATTGTATTTTCAAAACTGAGGCGTTTCTCGTCCGCCAACAACCCAAGAGACTTAATCAGGCCAGATTGCTTCTCCAACTCGGCATTCTCGTCACGCGCAGCGGCTAGCTCCCGCTCCAATTTTTGCACACTCTGGAGCCGAGTGATCAGCAACTGAACACTCGCAACATCGGGAGCGCCCCCGAGCACGAGAGCCTGCTGCAGTGGCTTCAATTCAGCAAGCGTCGCCGAAAGCTTCGCTTCGCGCTGTTCTGCCCCTTTAGCCCTTTCTTGAGACTGTTGAACCTTGTACGCGAGGAGAAGCAGCAACAAGAATAGAAGGAGGAGAAGCACTTCAGCTAAAGACAGACCTAGAATGAGACCTCGACGCTGCTCGCGCTCGTCAGCAATTCTTGAGGCCATTTGCCATCCTCACTACTTTTGTCCGAACGGCCAGAAGCGCCGCCTCGGCCTGACCCGCGCCACCAAATCAATCGCCCTCTCGAGTTGCCCAACCATCTTCTCGAGGTTATCGGCAAGGCTATCCATCCTGTCGTTCATATCCGACGCATGCATCTTGATACCATTCTCAATCCGGCGAGCGACGTCTTCGAACGATTGAAAGCTGCCCGCTTCCTGTTCAAACGCCACATCAATTCTCTCCGCAGCAGCACTTGCAACACGGCTGATGTTCGAAATCGCGTCCTGAACCACCGTCGCCGATTGCGCGGCAGCGCTCCTCGTCGCCTGCTGCACGCCGACATGAAAGGTCTCGAACTCGGCCAACATCATGTTGAGCTGGGCGCGCAAGTCCGCCGACGTATGAAGGAGGTCCTGACGAACCTCGTCCTCCACTTCATCAATGTCGCCTCTCATCTGCACGAACAGAACACGACCTGCGACTCCTACGATCGTGGTGAAGAGCGCGATACCGAATGCGCCCACGACATCATCGACCGACGTGCCTCCTCGTAGCTGGAGCAGCGCGGCTGAGAGACTGGCCAGTGTGAAGATAAACCCGAGGTAGTAGAAATTGTCGCCTAACCGATCAGGGCGCATCCTAACCTTGGGAAACTGAAGCGCCACAAACCCATACAAGAGCATGAGGCCCACCGCACCAACCGCCACATAATCTGTGGCAATGCCCCACATCTTCAGAGAGAGTATTACGCCAAATCCGGCAACTGCTACGACCGCAAAAAGCCCCTTGTCAGGCATGTCGTTGAAGAAACGCCGACGCGGCAGAGTTCGCTGAGCCCGCTCCAACCTCGTTTCGGCATTCGAATCGCCCTCGAACTCCGCCGTATTCCCTGCAGTTTCGGTCATTTGGAAGCCCTTCAGAGCGGGTCGACAACCAACAACCGCCCACCGGAAGATTCAATTAATTGTTCCCAGAACAACTGGTGCCCACGGTTCTGAACGGGTTTTCCGTTACGGGCCGCAGACAGCCGAAGCAAATACAGAATGTCGACATCGGCCCCCTTGAGCCGCGGCTGTAACGCAGCCCACGCAGCCGACTGAGAGAGCTTCCGAAAATCAGCCTCCGACTGAAACTGGTTGGACAGTCGAGTATTCTGTACCATGTCAGAAATCATGGTAACGCGGAGGGGAATCTTCCCAGCCTCGATGGGGCCAAACGAGCTGATAGCAGCGCCACGCAAACTCTCAATGATCGGCGAGTTCGGCTCGCTCGAGGCTCGCAGTAGCTCAGATATCGTTTGATCAAGAATCGCGACGAACTTCTTCTCATATTGATTTCGGACGAATTCTGGATTCTCAATCCAGGGGTTCGCCTCATCGGGTTTGCCGAGCGCGCAGATGCGCAATTTTGGCTCAAGGCTATGAGCCGCATCTCCCTGAAAGGTGTAGATGTCGAACCGAAGCCCGAACGGGGCGTCGTTCTTCAGCTTATCAATGGATTGCCGTATCCGTTGCCCCTGCTGCTCCGAAATCGGATCACTGCGATCGATCAAGATCATGTGGATTGCTGTGGGACCAGACTTAGGACAATTCGTTTCAGCATCAAGGACGGGATGAGAGCTCTTGACCAGCCAGTAGGTTACACCAAGAGCTCCGATAACGGAGATGCCGAGCACCGCCAGGACAATTCCGGTCAATAGATCCGAACGCCCTTTCGATCGTCGTCGACGCCGCGCCATTAGTCAGACATCTTTGTGGGATGGGGATAGTTCGTCATAAGCAGTTCGTATTCTTCGAGCACCGCAGTAGACAGCTTTCTCAGTTCATCGAGGGCAGCATTGGCATCGAGCGGTGGCGAGGACGGCTCGGCTATTTCCTTGAGCACAGTCGCATCCGAGAGAAAACTGTACGGCAGCTTCCACGGAACATCGAAATAGCGTGGCCTAGGCGTGTTCCTGTGATGCGTGTTTGCATCGCGATAGCGGGCAAGCAGTTGATTGACGGAGGTTTCGACCGTCGTCTCATAAGCCTGGAAGGCCTTCAGATGCGCATCACGCTGCGTTCGAATCTGCGCGGCTTGCTGCGGAAACAGGGGGATTTGCCGAATGCCAGCGTTGATCGCCTCGACCGTCTGCTCTTTGATCTCTGCCAGATCGTCGAATAGCATCGCGTGTTCATCACTATATTCTTCGCGTGCGTGCAACGCCCGACGGTAATACGCACCGTATCGCGGATACGGATCGTCAAATGTCGCCCCCTTCCACACTGCAAGGAACGCCCAAAGCAGTCCAATACCGAAAAGATAGAATGAGTTCAGATCTGCGAGCGCCATCGGCGAGGATTGAAGCGTTTGCCGCGCCGTTCCAAATGCCATCGCTTCCCCGACAGCGGCGGTCGCGTCGCGATAGTGGGCTGCAAATCCGTGAAAAACGATAAGAGAAGCCACACCAATTATGGTGACAACGAATCCGCAGAACTTGACCAAGAGATTTCTGTGATTCAACCAACGAACTGGGAACAGACCGAGAATAAATCCTAACGCGACATTGACGAATGAAATGCCAATTGCAGTGACTATGCCCCCGACCAAGCCAAGGGCAGCCCCTTTTGCGAAGAATACACCGTTTAGGACAGATTCGACCGCGATCAGCAGAAAGAGAAGACCAAAGGTCGTCCAACGATGTCCCGGGTTGCGTGCAAGCCGTTTGAGTTTGTGTCTTTCTCTGAAATCGCGAAGCTCGTCGCGGTAGGCGATAAAAGTTTCCCTGAGTGGCCCGAGTTCGGCTTCTGCACGATGATTGGCATCACGAAGCTTGGTCAACGTGTTCTGAGCAAGCAGATCGAGTTTTGCGAGCTCCGTCTGAACCGACACGGCAATTAGCCGTGAGCCATAGGCCCGCAGATTGTTGATTAGATCCGCGCCGTGCCAACTCCACTCGCCCTCCAGTGTCTGGACTATCCGCTGCTCGACGCCATCCAGAGATTGAGAGTCACTCGCAGGCTGTTCTCGTGAACCTCGCTCCGCCGCAACTGCGTCAAGATCGAGCTTTCGTGCGATTTCGTCGGTATCAATCGGCTTAAGATATCCCTGAACGAGACCACGCCCGTCGTCACCCCGAATGGCGTCCTTGGCCTTACGAAACACTTTGGCAATCATACGCTTGCCCTTTGAGCACCCGCGCATTCCATTCTTGGTGCGCCAGACTTTACCACAAAACCGGAGGTTGCGGCGCCTTTGTGATCCAAGATGCGGTCTTTGTCCAACAGGTTGGATTGCATGTTGGCTCGCCAGCGAGCCGATATCCCGCGCATGGGATCAGCAAGCGTAGGGTGGGCAAAGGCGCGTCAGTGCAGTGCCCACGTGTAGGTCGCTCCGCGATGCTGAGCCGCTGCGCCGCGTGGGGCTTCGCTTTCCGCAGTCGCTCTTCGAGCTATGGCGGACAAGCCGCTCAGCGCCACCCTACGGGCCGCGCTCGCTCGTCGCGTCAGGCGGACGACGCTTTCGGCTGATCCGCCCACGGTTTCATTCGGCGTGATCGCGCCTGCCCCGCTTCCGCCCGGGCGGTCCTGGCGGCTCTTGAGCGCCGGCAACCCTTGAAAGATGCTATCATTTTTCCTAGTTTGATAGCACCGGTTTTATCCCGCGGAGGACGCCATCATG
The DNA here is from genome assembly GCF_010906995.1 of Rhodopseudomonas sp. WA056. Classification (NCBI taxonomy): domain Bacteria; kingdom Pseudomonadati; phylum Pseudomonadota; class Alphaproteobacteria; order Hyphomicrobiales; family Nitrobacteraceae; genus Rhodopseudomonas; species Rhodopseudomonas sp. WA056. The sequence continues at coordinate 33,952 of NZ_QPFS01000003.1, forward strand.
GTCGCCGTCACCATTCGCAACCTCTCCGAGGAGGCGCATCGCGCCCTGAAGGTCCGCGCGGCGCAGCACAATCGCAGCGCGGAAGCGGAGATGCGCGCCATTCTGGAGGCCGCGGTCCGCCCCGAGGGCCGCTTGCTGCTCGGCACGGCTTTGCAGGAGATCGGGCAGAAATACGACATCACCAATGCTGATATCGAAGCCATCGAACAGGTCCGAGACAAGCGTCCTGCCGAGCCGATGAAGTTTGAGTGACCGGCGCTTCGAATGATCGTGCTGGACACCAACGTCGTCTCCGAAGCGATGACGCGCGAACCGCATCCGCGGGTGCGCGAATGGCTCAATGCTCAGTCCGCCGAGACGTTGTTCCTGTCCAGCATCACCGTCGCCGAACTTCTGTTCGGCGTTAGCGTCTTGCCGGCCGGAAAGCGTAAGAACGCCTTGGGCGCTGCGCTCGACGATGTGTTGGACGTGTTTGCCACCCGCATCCTGCCGTTCGATACCCCGGCTGCACAGCGCTATGCCGATCTCGCCGTCAAGGCGCGCGCGGCCGGCAAGGGCTTCCCCACGCCCGACGGCTACATCGCCGCGATCGCCACCGCGCATGGGTTCGCTGTCGCGTCGCGCGACGCGAGTGCGTTCGACGCCGCCGGTCTGACCGTGATCGATCCCTGGACCACAAATGACTGAGACGCATCAAGCGTAAGCAAGCGTAGGGTGGGCAAAGGCGCGCAAGCGCCGTGCCCACGCGCTGTTGCACACCGCGTTTCGCGTCGGCTTCGCTTTCCGCCGTCGCTCTTCGAGCTATGGCGGACGAGGCGCTCGGCGCCCCCCCCTGCGGGCCGTCGCGGACTTACGCCTGCGCGATCGCCCCCCGGGCCGCCCTTGCCCGCTGCAGCGCGTGCAGCGCGATGGCGGCATGGATGCCGATTGCGATGGCGAGCGCGACGACGAGCTGCAACGTCGTGGCCGGGATGGTGAGGACGGCGTACAGGCCGAACGGGATGAACACCAGCACGGCGCTGGCGAGGCCGGGATTGTAGCTGCGCAGATGTGCCGCCATGCCGAGATGGCTGAGGCCGTTGACCAGGATCAGCCAGGCCGCGGCGAGGCCCCAGCCTGGAGCGATGAAGTACGCCGCATACAGCGCCGCCAGATTGATGCCCCAGACGCCGGGGAGATTGATCAGCAGCACGTCGCCCGTCGTCAGTGCCTCGACGCCGCCGAACACGCGGGCGTTGACGAACCGGCGGAAGCGGTCGCCGAGGTGCTCCTCGACCTGGTGCAGCATGTAGATCGGCGAAGCCAGATAGATCAGCAGAAGCGCGCGATCGCCGCCGGGCACGCCGAGCGGCAGCAGCAGGAGCAGCGCTACGCCCATGAACAGCGCGGCCGCGACCCAATGGGCTTCCAGATACGATCTGATCATGTGCGTACCGAGGTTGCCGGGACGGCGCAAGGCTAGACAGGATTACTTAACCGTGCGTGTCGGCGGCAGGCGGGCAGCGTGATCGGCATCAGCACGTAACGCGGAGCCCGGGTGAGCGGAGCGATACCCGGGATCACAGGATGATCCGCCGCCCCGCATCTCGCTGCGCTCATGCGGGCTACAATCCGGTCGGTCCTCCGGTCCTCGGATTCGCGCGCCCCGGAATGATGTCGGGAAGTCGTTCAGCGGATAGGCGCGCTATGCCGGAGTCGTTCGACTGGGCGGATCGCTCCGCGCGAGGCCGATGAACCGAACACGCCCTCCGCTCGACGAACGCTGGGTGCGCCGATGTTCGGGCCCCGCGCGACGCGTTCGGATGCCGTGAGTGCGATGGAACGCTTCGACTTCGACCCGGTGTCGCGCCTCGATCCTTCATGGTGCGGAGCTGGTTGATGCTGAAGCGGGTGTTGATGTGTGTCATGACGATTGCGGTCGGCACCGGCGCGGCCGGCGCCAAGGACATTCCCGGCGGCAAGGATCATCCGCTGATCGGCCGCTACGACGGCGCCGCGCTGACGCTGTACAAGACCAGCGACTATGCCGAGCAGAACATCCTGACAAAGCCGATCACCTCGGCCGACCGCCGCGCGACCGGCAAACGCCTCAACGTCGCCAACAGCGTGCCGGCTGCCGGCCGGTCGTTCCGGATCCGTTACGACGGGCCGGCGGGACGCTCGCCGCTCGAAGTTGCGCGTAACTTCCAGAGCGGACTGAAGGCGAAGGGCTTCGACATCCTGTTCGAATGCAAGGGCGGCGAGTGTTCGGACCTGTCCGGCTCGGAGCTGTATTTCGCGCTCCAGGACGAAAGCCCGCTCGGCAAGGGCGACATCCATTCCAATCCGGGCTCGCAGGTGTTCACCGCGGCCAAGCTGACGCGCGCCGAAGGCGATGTCTATGCGACGATCTATGTCGGCGACTTCAACAAGGCTCCGGAGGTGCTGGTCGACGTCGTCGAGACATCGCCGATGGATGAAGGCAAGATCGTGTTCGTCGACGCCGCCAAGATGCAGAAGGACATCGACGCCACCGGCCGCGTCGCGCTTTACGGCATCCTGTTCGATTTCGATCAGGCGACAATCCGGCCGGACTCACAGCCGACGCTGAACGAGATCGCCAAATATCTCGGCGCCAATCCGTCCGTGAAGCTGATCGTCGCCGGACACTCCGACTGGAAGGGCGGCTTCGACTACAACATCGACCTGTCGAAGCGGCGCGCCGAGGCGGTCGTGAAAGCGCTGACCGGCATGGGCGTTGCGACTGCGCGACTGCGCCCGTTCGGCGCCGGGCCGGCGGCGCCGGTGGCGAGCAATGCCAGCGAATCCGGCCGCGCGAAAAATCGTCGCGTCGAATTGGTGAAAGCCGAATAGTTCGGGAGGCGCCGCCCCGCATATCGCTGCGCTCATGCGGGCTACGGTTCCGCGGTTCTTTATCGGGCGAGTCCCGCGCAGCTCATCGCGGGATTCCGGGTTCGCGCGCTGTGCGCGCGCCCCGGAATGACGGCCTGTTGCGCCATCTTGCGCTCGGCATCCGAAACCGCGACACTCCGCGGCAATCAGAAGCTCTTGGGGGAAACCAGACGCATGCAATACGACGACGTGGTCCGCGGCCGCCGCTCGATCCGCGGCTACAAGCCTGATCCCGTGCCGCGGGAATTGATCGAGGAAATCCTCGAACTGGCGATGCGGGCGCCCTCCTCGATGAACAGCCAGCCGTGGAATTTCACCGTGCTCACCGGCGCGCCGCTCGACCGCATCCGCGCCGGCAACACCGAGCGCAACCTCGCCGGCGTGCCGCACAGCCGCGAATTCCGGATCGGGCAGCCGTTCGCCGGCCCGCATCGCGAGCGGCAGGTCACGGTCGCCAAGCAGTTGTTCTCGGCGATGGGGATCGCACGCGACGATCAGGCCAAACGGCAGGACTGGGTGTTGCGCGGCTTCCGCCAGTTCGATGCACCGGTGTGCATCATCATCACCTATGACCGCGTGCTGAGCGACAGCGACGACACCGCCTTCGATTGCGGCGCGGTGACCAACGCGCTGGTCAACGCGGCGTGGTCGCGCGGCTTAGGTGCCGTGATCAACAGCCAGGGCATCATGCAATCACCGGTGGTGCGCGAACATGCCGGCATCGCCGACGATCAGGTGATCATGAAGGCGATCGCGCTCGGCTGGCCGGACGACGGGTTCCCCGCCAACGCCGTGGTGTCGGAGCGCAAGCCGGTGCGCGACGCCGCGCGGTTCGTCGGCTTCGACGGCTGACACGATGTGACGTGACATCGCTCCGCGGCCCGGCGCCGCGGGGTGCGGCGTGTGTCAAGCAGCTTTGACAAACCCTCGCAATTCGGAGAGTAATGCAAGCAGCCGCGCCCGAGCGGTCACCGCACGGGCCGGCCGCAACAACGCGGCCGCCCTTCCCGTCCTGTATCGCACAGTTCGTGTCACGCTCGCCGGTTGTCGATCCCGATGCAGTCCCCCTCCAGTCCCGCGGTGAGCCAGAGCGAGGCACGCTATCGTGCGCTGTTCGAAGCGATCGACGACGGCTTCTGCATCATCGAATTCTTCGACGGCCCGCACGGCCCGCTCAGCGACTATCGCCACATCGAAGCCAATGCCGGCTACGAGAAGCAGACCGGGATTGCCAATATCATCGGCCGCACCTTGCGCGATCTCGTGCCGGACGAAGCCGACGGCTGGGCGGAACTGTATCGCAGCGTGCTGGTGACCGGCCGGCCGATCCATTTCGAGCGCGAATTCATCGCGGTGAACCGCATCATCGAAGTGTCGGCGACGCGGATCGAGCCGCCAGAGCTGCACCAGGTCGCGGTGCTGTTCCGCGACATCACCGCGCGCAAGCGCGCCGAAGCGGCAATGCGCGACAGCGAGCAACTGGCGCGCGACAACGTGCAGCGGGTGCAGCTCGCGCTCGCCGCCGGCGCGATCATCGGCACCTGGCTGTGGGATCTGCCGACCGATCGCTTCACCGTCGATGAAGCGTTCGCGCGGGCATTCGGGCTCGATCCGGCGCTCGGCCGCGACGGCCTCAGCCTGGCGCAGGTGGTCGCCACCGTGCATCCCGACGATCAGGCCGGCCTCGCGGCCGCGATCGAGGAAGCGGTCAAGCGCGGCGGGCCTTACGCGCATCAGTACCGGGTGCGCCGCGCCGACGGCAAGTACTACTGGCTCGAGGCCAACGGCCGGGTCGAGCACGGGCCGGACGGCACGCCGCTGAGCTTTCCCGGCGTGCTGATCGACATCGACGACCGCCGCGCACTGGCCGCCGAGCGCGACCGCGCCATCGCCGAGCTGCGCGCGCTGAACGAGACGCTGGAACAGCGCATCGCCGAAGCCCGCGCCGAGCTGCTCCGCTCCGCCGAACAGCTACGCCAGTCGCAGAAGATGGAAGCCGTCGGCCAGCTTACCGGCGGGCTGGCGCACGACTTCAACAATCTGCTCGCCGGCATCTCCGGCAGCCTCGAGCTGATGAGCACCCGAATTCGCCAGGGCCGCATCGGCGAGATCGACAAATATGTGGTCGCGGCGCAAGGCGCGGTGAAGCGCGCCGCGTCGCTGACCCACCGCCTGCTCGCCTTCGCGCGCCGCCAGACGCTGACGCCGACCGCCGCCAACGTCAACCGGCTGGTCAGCGGCATGATCGACCTGATCCAGCGCAGCGTCGGCCCCGGCATCGACGTGCAGCACGTCGGCGCCGCCGGGCTGTGGAGCGTGCTGGTCGACGTGCCGCAGCTCGAAAGCGCGCTGCTCAATCTGTGTATCAACGCCCGCGACGCGATGCCGAGCGGCGGCAAGATCACGATCGAGACCGGCAATCGCTGGATCGACCGGGCGCAGTCGCGGCTGTACGACATTCCGACCGGGCAATACGTCTCGCTGTGCGTCTCCGACACCGGCACCGGCATGACGCCGGACGTGATCGCCAAGGCGTTCGATCCGTTCTTCACCACCAAGCCGATCGGCCAGGGCACCGGGCTCGGGCTGTCGATGATCTACGGCTTCGCGCAACAGTCCGGCGGACAGGTGCGGATCTATTCCGAGGTCGGCCAGGGCACGATGGTGTGCATCTATCTGCCGCGGCACCGCGGCGAGGCCGCCGAGGACGAGCGCTTCCCGGACTCCACCGCGATCCCGTTCGCCCACACCGGCGAGACCGTGATGGTGGTCGACGACGAGCCCACGGTGCGGATGCTGGTCGCCGACGTACTCGAAGACCTCGGCTACTCCGCGCTGGAAGCTTCCGACAGCGTCGGCGGCCTGAAGCTGCTGCAATCGGAAGCGCGGATCGACCTCTTGGTCACCGACGTCGGCCTGCCCGGCGGCATGAACGGCCGCCAGCTCGCCGACGCCGCCCGCCAGATCCGCCCCGGGCTCAACGTGCTGTTCATCACCGGCTTCGCCGAGAACGCGCTGCTCAACAACGGCCAGCTCGAACCCGGCATGGCGGTACTGACCAAACCGTTCGCGGTCGACACCCTGGCGGCGCGGATTCGCGAGCTGATCGGGAAGTAGCAAGGTCGTTCGAACACGCCGAATAGCCCGGATGCAGCGGAGCGAAATCCGGGGACCGAACTCGTGGCGAGTCCGATCCCCGCATATCGCTGCGCTCATGCGGGCTACAGCTACAGCCGGCTACGGCGCGGTCCTCAAGTGCCGCGCAGCATTTCGCTGACCACCACCCAGTCGTTGCCGTTGAATTCGAGCAGATAGCCGTCCTTGATCGGGCGGAAATCGGTCGGCGAGGTGTTCAGGGTGATGCCGGGCAGCAGCAGCGACAGCGGCACGTTCTTCATGTTCGCCGCCTGCCGCATGATGTTGTCGCGGGACAGATCGTTGCCGCACTGCTTCAGCAACGCCACCAGCGCCTCGCCGACCGTGTAGCCGTACAGCGTGCCGATGTTGTTCGGATCGAGCCCGGGCAGCCGCGCCTTCATGAAGGCGATATAGGCGCTCATCGCCTTGTCGTCCTTCGGATCTGGCGTGTAGGGCTTCAGCGAACCGAGCGACAGCACGCCCTTGCCGGCGTCGACGCCGGCCGGGTCCATCACGGTCGCCTTGTTGGCGCAGCCGCTGGCGAGGAAGCGGACCGGCCGCCAGCCGATCTCGTGCGCCTTGCGCAGCGCCTGGGCGCAGGCGCGCGGCGTCACGCTGTAGATCATGAACACGTCCGCCTTGGTGTTGGCGAGCGTCAGTACCTGGGAGTCGACGGTGGGATCGGAGACCTCGAAGCTTGACGCCAGCGCGATCGCCTTGTCGGCGTCGGGGCCGAGGGCATCCTTGACGCCGCGCATGAAGTCCTTGCCCGCGTCGTCGTTCTGATACAGCACCGCGAACCGCGCGTTCGGGTTCTTGGCGCGCGCATAGGCGACTTCGATCTTGGCCTCGCTCATGTAGTTCGGCGCCCAAGGCAGCGCCATCGACCACGGCATGTTGGCGGGGTCGTTCCACTTCGACGCCGAGCTGATCAGGAAGATCTGCGGCACCTTGTTGGTGTTGAGATATTTGGCGATCGCCGAGCTCGGCGCGGTGCCCATGGTGGCGGCGATGAACGCGACGCCGTCGCCTTCGACCAGCCGCCGTGTCGCCTCCATGGTCTTCGGCGGCGAGAAGCCGTCGTCGAGCGAGATCATCGTGATCTTGCGGCCGTTCACGCCGCCCTGCTCGTTGATCTGGTCGAGATAGGCGGCGATCGCCTTGCCGGTCGAGCTCAGCGCCGAGGCCGGGCCGCTATACGGCATGGTGTTGCCGATCTTGATCTCGGTGGCGGTGACGCCGGGCGCGTTCTGCTGCGCCTGCGCCGTGGTGACGAGCGCCGCCGCGAAGGCAGCGCCGAGCCAGAGCCGAAGGCTCCTCATCTGTTCTCTCCCTGTTGTTTTGCTGCGATGCGGTGATCGCTTTTGTTTTTCAGGGAGGATGGGAAGCTGAACTAACCGGGTCTTGCGCGCAGCCGCTGTATCATCTTACTCGCCGATGATCTTGATCAGCACACGCTTCCTGCGGCCGCCGTCGAATTCGCCGTAGAAGATCTGCTCCCAGGGGCCTAAATCGAGCCGGCCTTCGGTGATCGCCACCACCACCTCGCGGCCCATCACCTGGCGCTTCATATGCGCGTCGGCGTTGTCTTCGCCGGTGCGGTTGTGGCGATAGGACGACACCGGCTCGTGCGGCGCGAGCTGCTCCAGCCATTTGTCGTAGTCGGCGTGCAACCCGCTCTCGTCGTCGTTGATGAACACCGACGCGGTGATGTGCATGGCGTTGACCAGCACCAACCCCTCACGCACGCCGCTGTCGCGCAGCGCCTGCTCGACCTCGCCGGTGATGTTGATGAACGCCCGGCGCCCCGGGGTCTGAAACCACAGCTCCTTGCGATACGACTTCATCGCGCAGCTCTCCTTCGTCCGTGTGATCGGTTGGGCCGAACCATGCGGCGACCGCGCCGCGGCGTAAAGCGCTCAGGCGAGCTGCCGTTCGCTGCGACGCTCGTCGTCGCGGCCGGCGAGCCACGCCACCGCGTCGGCGGCGCGCATCGGGCGGCCGTACAGCCAGCCCTGACCGTAGGAACAGCCGAGCATCCGCAGCGTCTCGGCCTCGCCCTGGCTCTCGACGCCCTCGGCGATGATGCGGTGGCCGAGCGGCCGCGCCACCGCGGTGATCGCGGCGATCAATTGCTGGTTCTGAACATTGGCGCTGACGCCATGCACGAACGAGCGGTCGATCTTGATGGTGTCGAGCGCGATGCTCATCAGATTCGAGATCGACGAATGGCCGACGCCGAAATCGTCGATCGCAAGGCCAAAGCCGTAGTGCTCGATCCGCTGCAACTCGCGGGCGCACTGCTTGGGATCGAACAGTGCCTCTTCGGTGATCTCGATCTCGATCCGGCGCGGATCGATGCCGTGACGCTGGGTCAGGTCGATCAGGATCTTGGACGGCGAATGCAGCGTCAGTTCGCGCGGCGAAACGTTGATCGCGACAGTGAGCGGCGGCGCGCCGCTGCGGTCGAGCGCACGCAGGAACTCGCACGACGCGTCGCCGATGAACGACAGCAGCCGCGCCGAGAGCTGCAGCCGGATCGCGGCATGGATGATGTCCGGCGGCGGGATCAGCCCGGCGGTCGGATGGCGCCAGCGCAGCAGCGCCTCGAAGCCGACCACCTGCCCGGTGGCGAGCACCACCTGCGGCTGGAATTCGAGATGCAGTTCGCCCCGCGCCAGCGCGCCCGGCAGATCGCCGTCGATGCAGCGTTGCAGCAGGAATTCCTCCTGCATCCGCCCGTCGAACAGCCGGATGCAGGCGCGGCCGTCGTCCTTGGCGCGGTACAGCGCCGCGTCGGCGCGCGAGAACACGTCCTCGACGTCGATCGGCCCGCCCGAATGCGCCGCGATGCCGATCGAGCAACTGATCGCCAGCGGCTGCCCTGCGACCCGCAGCGGCCGGGTCAGCGCACCGCTCAGCCGCCGCGCCAGAGCCAGCGCGCGCGCGGCGACGTCGTCGCCCTGCAGCACCACGATGAACTCGTCACCGCCGAGCCGCACCGGCAGATCGTGCGGCCCGCAGGATGAGCGCAGCAGTTCGGCCACCGCGGCGATCACCCGGTCGCCGGCATCGTGGCCGCGGGTGTCGTTGATAGTCTTGAAGTTGTCGACGTCGAACAGCACGAAGGCGACGCCCTGCCCCGAGCGACACGCGGCCGCCGCGGCGTCGCGGAAGTGACTGCGGTTGGCGAGCCCGGTAAGCGGATCGGCTCGCGCGATCTGCTCCAGCGCGCGGTTCGAACTCAGCACCTCGTTGTTAGCGCTCGCCAACGAATTGGCCAGATCGGTCGCCTCCAGCGCGGTCATCTGGCTGGCAGTGAACTCCCGCTCGCCGCCGATCGCAGCACGGAACAGCATGAAGGTGAGGAACACCCCGTCGAACAAGATGATGTAGTCAGAGCTGTTACCGGACATCATGATCCGGAACAGCGTCGCCGCCATCACCGGCGCCGCGAAGGCGAGCGCGACGCGGGCATAGGCGGCGCCCTGGATGATCGCGCCGGTGGTGGCGCCGACCATGATGAAGGTGATGTAGTCGATGCCCTGATGGGCGGCGAACACCCCGACCGCCGCAGGCACGACGCTCCACAACAGACCGCTGGCGAAGGCCAGCAGCGTCAACTGGCGCAGCACCTGATACGGCGCCGTCTCCACTGCCCCCGTCCTCGCCAACCGCGCAACCCACCAGGCCCGAAACAGCGCCAGCACCGTCGCGGCGCCGAGCCACCACAGGATCGGGGTCTCGCCGTTCTCGCGATATAGCAGCGCCGCCAGCGACAGCGCGATCACGATGTTGGAGAGCAAGGTGAGCCGGACGTTGCGCAACGCCGTGCGGGCCTGGGCCTTGGCGAGAGCGATCGCCTTGAAGCTGCTGTCGGCGCGGGTCATGCAGAAAATCGATCGGTGATTGGAAATGTCGCTGATGTTCGGAGCAGCTAGTCAACCAGCGGCGTTTTAACATCGGCTTTGCATGCAGCGGCAAAACGACCGCGCCGAGACAATCCGAACCGATTGGTTTCCGGTTCGGAAAGATCAGTCGCGAAGGCGAGCGCAGCAGACGGCATTCGGCCTTCGCGTGCGCTAAGCGGCCAGCACCTCGCCCCTCGAAGCTCGAATGCAACTAATACGCAGATTTCAATGATGATCTAAGAACAGGGAACCTGCCGCAATTGCGAACAAGTTGCGGACTAACTGCCCTTGGCGGCGCGCAGCTTGGCCCAATAGTCCAGCCGCTTGCGGATCTCGCGCTCGAAGCCGCGGTCGGGCGGATCGTAGAAGGTCTGGCGGCCGAGCGTTTCCGGGAAGTAGTCCTGGCCGGAGAAACCTTCCGGGGTGTCGTGGTCGTACTGATAGCCCGAGCCGTAGCCTTCGTTCTTCATCAGCCCGGTCGGGGCATTGAGGATGTGCTTGGGCGGCAGCAGCGAGCCGGCCTGCTTGGCGAGCCGCATCGCCGATTTGTAGGCAGTATAGGCCGCATTCGATTTCGGCGCGGTGGCGACGTAGATCACCGCCTGCGCGATCGCCAGCTCGCCCTCCGGGCTGCCGAGGAAATCGTAAGCGTCCTTGGCGGCGTTAGCGATCACCAGCGCCTGCGGATCGGCCATCCCGACGTCTTCGACCGCCATCCGCACCACTCGCCGCGCCAGGAACAGCGGGTCCTCGCCAGCGTCGAGCATCCGGCACAGATAGTACAGCGCTGCGTCCGGATCGGAGCCGCGCACCGACTTGTGCAGCGCCGAGATCAGATTGTAGTGGCCGTCGGCGGCCTTGTCGTAGATCGGCGCGCGGCGCTGCAGGATGTCCTGAAGCTGCGTGGCATTGAATACTTCGCCGGCACGGGCCGAGCGCCAGACCTCTTCGGCGAGCGTCAACGAAGCGCGGCCATCACCGTCCGCCATCCGCACCAGCACTGCGCGCGCCTCGGCGTCGAGCGGCAGCTTCCTTCCCTCGACCTCTTCGGCGTGAACGAACAGCTTCTCGATCGCCTCGGCATCGAGCGAACGAAACACCAGCACACGCGCACGAGACAACAACGCCGCATTCAGCTCGAACGACGGGTTCTCGGTGGTGGCGCCGACCATCACCACGGTGCCGTCTTCCATCACGGGCAGAAACGAGTCCTGCTGCGCTTTGTTGAATCTGTGAACCTCGTCGACGAACAGCAGCGTGCCGGTGCCCATCTCGCGGCGGGCGCGGGCGGCATCGAACACTTTCTTCAGATCGGCGACGCCGGAAAACACCGCAGAGATCTGCTCGAAATGCAGCTCGGTGGCGTCGGCCAGCAGCCGTGCGACCGTCGTCTTGCCGGTGCCGGGCGGGCCCCAGAACACCAGCGAGCCGAGCGAGCGTGTCTCCAGCATCCGCGTCAATGCGCCGTCGGGGCCGACGATGTGATCCTGGCCGACGACGTCGGCAAGCGAGCGCGGCCGCAGCCGATCCGGCAGCGGACGCGGCGCCTCGCGCTCGAGGCCGGCGGCGGCGAACAGATTCTCGGATTGCTGTGGGCGCTTCGGGCTCATGCCGTTGTGCCCCCATCCGCTGCGCGAAGATTCTGCGTGCCGACCGGATAGCGGCCCTGTCCACTCACCTTCGTCATGGCCGGGCTTGTCCCGGCCATCCACGTCTTCCTTGCAGCGGGCGCTGCAAGGCGTGGATGCCCGGCACAAGGCCGGGCATGACGTGGGGCGAAGTCAGTGCCGGAATTCATCGGCAGAGCTCTCTGGAGGGCATCGTGTCCCGAAGGGCTATCCGCCCAGGGTGACCTGGATCTGCTGGCCGCCGCGGACCAGCATGATGCGCCACAGCCGCGGCGATTGGCCGGCGACTCGTTCGAGGTCTCCGGTCTTGGCGATCCGGGTGTTGTTGACCGCAACGATGATGTCGCCCTTCTGGAATCCGACATTCGCGGCGGTGCTGTCGCCGGCAAGTTCGGTGACGACGACCCCTTCGACGCTCGGATCGAGCCGCATCTCGTCGGCGATCGCCGGAGAGATGTTGGCGATCCTGGCACCCTGGAACGGCGAACGCGAGGTGATCACCAGCTCGTCGCGGCCGGTGTCCGGCGCGGTCTCGAGCGGGATCGAGAGCTTCACCGGCTTGCCGCTGCGCTGCACTTCGAGCTGCGCGGCGCCGCCGAGCGGCCTGGTGGCGAAGCGATAATCGAAGCCATTGGGATCGTCGATCGCAAAGCCGTCGATCGAGACGATCAGGTCGGATAGTTTCAGCCCGGCCCGCTCCGCCGGGCTGCCCTGGGTGACACTGGCGACCAGCGCGCCGCCCGGCCGTTTCAGGCCGAGGGTTTCGGCGATCTCCGGCGTCACCGCTTGCAGCCGCGCGCCCAGCCACGGCCGCTTCACCGCCTTGCCGCCGCTCTTGGCCGAGGCGACCACGACCCGCACCATGTTGGCCGGGATCGCGAAGCCGATGCCCTGGGAGCCGCCGGAGCGCGAGAAGATCGCGGTGTTGATGCCGATCAGCTTGCCGGTGATGTCGACCAGCGCGCCGCCGGAATTGCCGGGATTGATCGCCGCGTCGGTCTGGATGAAGAACTGATAGTCGGTGATGCCGACCTGGGTGCGCGCCAGCGCCGAGACGATGCCATGGGTCACGGTCTGGCCGACACCGAACGGATTGCCGATCGCCAGCACCACGTCGCCGACCAAAAGATCGTCGGAGTTGGCGAAATCGAGCGTCGCGAACTTCTCGCGGCCGTCCTTGATACGCAGCACCGCCAGATCGGTACGGCTGTCCTTCAGCACGATCTCGGCCTCAAACTCGCGCTTATCGGCGAGCGCGACTTTGACCTGATCCGCCCCCTCGATGACGTGGTTGTTGGTGACCACGAGGCCGGAGGCGTCGACCATCACGCCGGAGCCGAGAGAGCGTTGGATCTGCTCCGGCTGGCCGGGCACGCCGAAGAACCGGCGAAAGATCGGATCGTCGAGCAGCGGGTTACGATTCTGCACCAGCTTGGCGGCATAGACGTTCACCACCGCCGGCTGCACGTGCTGCACGATCGGCGCGTAGGACAGCTTCAAATCCGCCGGCGACGACGGCACCCGCCGCTCCTGCGCCGCGAGCGGCGTGGTGAGGGCGAGCGACAGACACAGGACGGCGAACGTGCGGATCGGGTTCATGCGGGAATCCGTTACAGGGGCATCGATAGCGCAGCAGATATAGTCCGCCGGCCCAGCCAGGAGAAGGAAAAGCGGCCGGCGCTCACGCCGGCTGAGCCTCGGCGGTTTCGGACGGCGGCTCGGCGGCGCGCGGCGCGAGCTGCTGCTGGCGGGCGCGATGTTCCTCGCCCCAGCGCTTGAGCGCATCGATCACCGGGCGCAGCCGCTCGCCGGTCTCCGACAGCGCGTATTCCACCCGCGGCGGCACTTCGGCGAACACCTGGCGGGTAATCAGGTCGTCGTCCTCCAGGGCGCGGAGCTGCTTGGTGAGCATTCGCTGGGTGATGCCCGGCATCCGCCGGCGCAGCTCGCCGAACCGCAGCCGGCCCTCCTGCAGATGGTAGAGGATCACGCCCTTCCATTTGCCGTCGATCAGGTCGAGCGTCACCTCGACCGAACAGCCCGGCGCACAGGCAAAGTTGCGACGCTTCATGCGAAGACACCCAATAGTATCCAATCGGTGACTATATCCCTCAAATGACAGTACTTGCAATATCGGCTCACGAGGGCGACCTTGCGCGCCCAATCTTGCGCGCCCAAGACGCCCTTGCACGGAGACCATCATGAAAGCTGTCGGCTACACCAAGAGCCTTCCGATCGACGATCCGGAAGCGCTGCTCGATCTCGAGCTCGCCAAGCCCGAGCCGGGTCCGCGCGACCTCCGGGTTGCGGTGAAGGCGGTCTCGGTCAATCCGGTCGACACCAAGGTCCGCAAGCGGGCCGCGCCGCCGGCCGGCGACCACAAGATCCTCGGCTACGACGCTGCCGGCGTGGTCGAGGCGGTCGGCGCCGAGGTGACGCTGTTCCGGCCGGGCGACGAGGTGTTCTACGCCGGATCGATCCAGCGGCCGGGCACCAACGCCGAATTCCATCTGGTCGACGAGCGCATCGTCGGCCGCAAGCCGAAGACGCTGGGCTTTGCAGAGGCCGCAGCATTGCCGCTGACCTCGATCACCGCCTGGGAGCTGCTGTTCGACCGGCTCGGCGCACGCCCGAGCAAGGCGTTCGATCCGCGCACGCTACTGATCGTCGGCGGCGCCGGCGGCGTCGGGTCGATCCTGATTCAGCTCGCGCGCCGCCTCACCGGGCTGACGATCATCGCCACGGCGTCGCGGCCCGAAACGCAGGCATGGTGCCTCGACCTCGGCGCGCACGCGGTGATCGATCACTCCAAGCCGATGAAGCCGCAGGTCGACGCGCTGAAGCTGCCGCCGGTCGCGCTGATCGCCAGCCTCACCGGCACCGAGGGGCACTTCGCCGGCCTGATCGATATCCTGGCGCCGCAGGGAAAGATCGGCCTGATCGACGATCCGGCGGCGCTGAACCCGATGCTGCTGAAGCCGAAATCGGCGTCGCTGCATTGGGAAGCGATGTTCGCCCGCTCGTCGTATCAGACTGCCGACATGATCGCGCAGCACGATTTGCTCGACGAGATCGCCGGCCTGATCGATACCGGCGTACTGCGGACGACTCATCAACAGACCTTCGGCACCATCACCGCCGCCAACCTGAAACGCGCACATGCGTTGCTGGAGAGCGGCACGTCGATCGGGAAGATTGTGCTGGAGGGGTGGGAGTAGTTCTGCTGTTTGGTTCTAGCAGGACGGATTGAGCACCGCGCTCTCTCCGAGTCATTCCGGGGCGCGCGCAGCGCGAACCCGGAATCTCTGCATCATCTCTCGCACTCAGATTTCTTCGTAACAACATCTGGATTCCGGGTTCGCTCGCTTCCGCGAGCGCCCCGGAATGACGGGAATGGATCGAGTGCGCCGTGACTCGAGAACCCAACTACGCGATCGTCTGCAGCAGGCCGCCTTCGGCGCGGAGCGCGGCGCCGTTGGTGGCGGCGGCTTCCTTGGAGCTGACATAGACCACCATGTTGGCGATCTCTTCGACGGTGGCGAAGCGCTGGATCAGCGAGCCGGGGCGGTGCTGCTTGATGAAGTTGGCGGCGGCTTCGGCCTCGGACTGGCCGTTCTGCCGCGCCAGGTCCGCCACGAAGGTCTGCACGCCTTCGCTCATCGTCGGGCCGGGCATCACCGCATTGACGGTGACCGCGGTGCCGCGGGTCATCTCGGCAAGGCCGCGCGAGACCGATAGCTGCGCGGTCTTGGTCATGCCGTAGTGGATCATTTCCTGCGGGATCATCAGGGCGGATTCCGACGAGATGAAGACGATGCGGCCCCAGTTGCGCTCCAGCATCGCCGGCATATAGGCGCGCGACAGCCGCACCCCGCTCATCACGTTGACGTCGAAGAAGCGCTGCCAGTCGGCGTCGGGAATGTCGAAGAACGGTTTCGGCTCGAAGATGCCGGCGTTGTTGATCAGGATGTCGACGCGCGGAATCTCCACCAGCAGCGCGGCGCAGCCCTCCGCCGTGGATACATCCGCGGCGACGCCGCACAGCTTGGCGCCGGGTACCGCGTGGTCGAGCGCGGTGAGCGCAGCGTCGACCTTGGCTTGGCTGCGACCGTTGACCACGACCTCGGCACCGGCCGCGGCGAGCCCCTTGGCGATGGCGTGACCGATGCCGGCGGTCGAGCCGGTGACGAGCGCGGTCTTGCCGGACAGATCGATGTGCATGGAGAGCTCCTTGTTGTACGAAGCATCGGTCAGAATGCCGGGGCCTGCGATTCACAACGTCGTGGCTCGATCGGACGGCAGTTCGTCCGGCGCGACGTGACCGCCCGGACTGACAGGCCACAACTACACACCGTCGTCGCCCGCGAAGGCGGGCGACCCAGTATCGCAGAGCCTTCGAGCCCATCATCGACGCCCTGGAATACTGGATCCCCGCATACGCGGGGATGACGGCTGATGCTGGGGCACATTCAGCCCCCAGGGATCAGGCTTCCTCAGCGGCATCCGCACAACGAAAAAGGCGGCGCCTTGCGGCACCGCCTTTTGAAATCTCAGACTGGAAGGAAGCCGGTTACGCCGCTTCGGCTTCGCTGTCCTGCGTCGGACCCGAATCCTTGCCCTTGGCGTCCTCGTCGCGGTCGACGAACTCGATCACCGCCATCGCGGCATTGTCGCCGTAGCGGAAGCCGGCCTTGATGATGCGGGTGTAGCCGCCGTTGCGGTCGGCGTAGCGCGGCGCCAGCACGTCGAACAGCTTCTTGACCTGCTCGAGGTCGCGCATTTCGGCGATCGCCTGCCGGCGCTTGTCAAGGCCACCCTTCTTGCCGAGGGTGACCAGCTTCTCGACGATCGGCCGCAGCTCCTTGGCCTTCGGCAGCGTGGTGACGATCTGCTCGTGCTTGATCAGCGCGGCGCACATGTTGGCGAACATCGCCTTGCGGTGTTCGGCAGTGCGGTTGAGCTTCCGATGAACCTTGCCGTGCTTCATGTTGTCAGTCCTTCACTCGATGATACCCGACGGTTCGTCGGAGTTGCAGGCGGGCTACCTGCGTTCGCCCTGGTGGAGCCTCCCCCTTCGAGAGCGGCAGCGCCGCTCCTTCAGGACGAGGAAGAGGCCTCATGGCGAACCATGAGGCCGATCGGCTCAGTAGTGATCTTCGAAGCGCTTGGCGAGCTCGTCGATGTTCTCCGGCGGCCAGCCCGGCACTTCCATGCCGAGATGCAGGCCCATCTGCGCCAGCACTTCCTTGATCTCGTTCAGCGACTTGCGGCCGAAGTTCGGGGTGCGGAGCATTTCGGCTTCCGACTTCTGAACCAGGTCGCCGATATAGACGATGTTGTCGTTCTTCAGGCAGTTCGCCGAACGCACCGACAGCTCCAGCTCGTCGACCTTCTTGAGGAACGCCGGGTTGAAGGCCAGATCCGGGATGATCTCCTGGGTGACTTCCTTGCGCGGCTCTTCGAAGTTGACGAAGACGTTGAGCTGATCCTGCAGGATGCGCGCCGCATAGGCGACGGCGTCTTCCGGCGTGATCGCGCCGTTGGTCTCCACCGTCATGGTCAGCTTGTCGTAGTCGAGGATCTGACCCTCGCGGGTGTTCTCGACCTTGTACGACACCTTGCGGACCGGCGAGTACAGGCTGTCGACCGGGATCAGGCCGATCGGCGCGTCCTCGGGACGGTTGCGCTCGGCGGCGACGTAACCCTTGCCGGTGTTGACGGTGAACTCCATGCGGATCTCGGCGCCGTCGTCCAGCGTGCAGAGCTGCAGATCCGGGTTCAGCACGACGATGTCGCCGACGGTCTGGATGTCACCGGCGGTGACGACGCCCGGACCGGACTTCTTGATGACCATCCGCTTCGGGCCTTCGCCCTGCATCTTCAGCGAGATGTCCTTGATGTTCAGCACGATGTCGGTGACGTCCTCGCGCACGCCGGCGATCGAGGAGAACTCGTGCAGCACGCCGTCGATATGCACCGACTGCACCGCCGCGCCCTGCAGCGACGACAGCAGCACGCGGCGCAGCGCGTTGCCGAGCGTCTGGCCGAAGCCGCGCTCAAGCGGCTCGGCGACCAGCGTCGCGAACCGGGTGGCATCGCTCCCGGCCGTAACCTGGAGCTTGTTCGGCCGAATCAATTCCTGCCAATTTTTCTGGATCGTCACTGTGTCACCTTCCTGGCCGGTCAATGAACGCCGGGGCCCCGGCGCATCGTCACTGGCATTGGAAACTGCGGATCAATCC
This sequence comes from Rhodopseudomonas sp. WA056, assembly GCF_010906995.1. Lineage (NCBI taxonomy): Bacteria > Pseudomonadati > Pseudomonadota > Alphaproteobacteria > Hyphomicrobiales > Nitrobacteraceae > Rhodopseudomonas > Rhodopseudomonas sp. WA056. Next base: position 51,763 of record NZ_QPFS01000003.1, read on the forward strand.
GCGGGAAACAACGAATAGATTCGCCGGCGGCACGGGGCCGCCAGCGACGAAAACTCAGACGCGACGACGCTTGCGCGGACGGCAGCCGTTGTGCGGGATGGTGGTGACGTCGCGGATCGAGGTCACCGTGAAGCCCGCCGCCTGCAGCGCGCGCAGCGCCGACTCGCGACCCGAACCGGGGCCCGCCACCTCGACTTCGAGGGTGCGCATGCCGTGCTCCTGCGCCTTCTTGGCGACGTCCTCCGCCGCGACCTGGGCGGCGTACGGGGTCGACTTGCGCGAGCCCTTGAAACCCATCGTGCCGGCCGACGACCAGGCGATCGCATTGCCCTGCGCGTCGGTGATGGTGATGGTGGTGTTGTTGAACGACGAATTCACATGCGCGATGCCGGAGGCGATGTTCTTGCGCTCGCGACGACGAATGCGGGTGGCGTCCTTGGCCATAGTCTACCTTTCTACGTGATCTCAACGCCGCCGTAACGCCAGCGGCTACACCGAAACGACGAATGGCGAACAGCGAGTGGCGAATAGGGGAAGCCCCTACTCGCCATTCACAATCCGCAATTCGCAAACTTACTTCTTCTTGCCGGCGATCGCCTTCGCCGGACCCTTGCGGGTACGGGCGTTGGTGTGGGTGCGCTGACCACGCACCGGCAGACCGCGACGATGGCGCAGGCCGCGATAGCAGCCGAGGTCCATCAGACGCTTGATGTTCATACCGGTCTCACGGCGAAGGTCGCCCTCGACCAGATAGTCGCGGTCGATCACTTCGCGGATCTGCAGCACTTCGGCGTCGCTGAGCTGGTTGACGCGACGGTCGAGCGGGATCTTCACCTTCTCGACGATGTCGGCGGCATGCTTCTGGCCGATGCCATGGATGTACTGAAGCGCAATCAGGACGCGCTTGTTGGTCGGGATATTCACGCCGGCTATACGGGCCACAGACTTCTCTCCTGTCACCGGCTAGCAGCCGGTCAATTCCTTGATCTCTCGGGCGGCGTTCACATACGCCAACACGACGCCATGCCCTTGCTCAGTTCGGGGCCCGGCATCGTCTGAAACCTATCCGACGGGATATCGGGCCTTATTAAAGGATTCCGTTTCGCTTCGTCAACCGAATCCCAATTCAAGCTCGCTTCTTCGTGACCTTCTTGGCCTGCTTGCCACGCGTCTGGACCTTGGCGACAGCCTTGGTCTTCGACGCAGCGGCGGCCTTTTGGGTCGCCTTCTTGCCAGCCGCCTTCTTGCCGGCCGCCGGCTTGGCCGCGCCCTTGGCGGCCTTTTTACCAGCCTTCGCAACGGCTTTGGCCGCCTTCTTCAGACCAGCCTTCGCGGACTTGCCGACCGCAGCCTTGCCGGCCTTCGAAACGGCAGGCTTGCCCGCAGCCTTCTTGGCGACGACCTTCTTACTTGAAGATGTCTTGCCAACCGCCTGTTTGGCCGAAGATTTTTTGGCCGAACCAGCCTTCGCACCCGACTTGGCGGCGGGCTTCGCCGCGGCCTTCTTGGGCGCCTTGGGCTTGGCCGCGGACTTGGATGTGGACTTGGCAGCCTTCGCCTTGGTCGCCGGCTTGTTGGCGCCGGTTTTCACCGTGCGCTTGGCGCGGGCAGCCTTGGTCCCCTTAGCCTTGGCGTCCTTCTTGGCATCAGCGGCACGAACCGCATCGAGCACCCGGCCGATCTCGCGGGTGACCTCGTCGATCGTCATCATGCCGTCGACGGTCAGCAGCTTGCGCTTCTCGGAATAATAGTCGACCAGCGGCTCGGTCTGCGCCCGATAGGCGGAAAGTCGCTTGGCCAGCGCTTCGGCGTTGTCGTCGGCGCGCGGCTCCTCGCCGCGGGCGCGCATCTCGGCGACGCGGGTCTCGACCCGGTCGAGCAGCGCGCCCTCATTCACCTTCAGCTCGACCACGGCGTCGAGATCGAAGCCCTTGTCCCCGAGCAGACGATCGAGGGCCTCGGCCTGCGGCACGGTGCGCGGGAAGCCGTCCAGGATGAAACCCTGCGCGGCGTCGTCCTGATCGATCCGGTCGGAGATGATCCCGATCACCACCTCGTCCGGCACCAGACCGCCGGCCGCCATGATGTCCTTGGCCTTGAGGCCGATCGGCGTGCCCGCCGCGACCGCAGCGCGCAGCATGTCGCCGGTAGAGAGCTGCACGATGCCGTGCCGCTCGACCAGACGGGCCGCCTGGGTGCCCTTGCCCGCGCCAGGCGGTCCGAGAAGGATCAGTCTCATTTCTTGCGCCCCCGCAACTTCGACTTCTTGATCAGGCCCTCATACTGGTGCGCCAGCAGATAGCCCTGCACCTGCGCCACAGTATCCATCGTCACGCTGACGACGATCAGGAGCGAAGTTCCGCCGAAATAGAACGGTACCGCCGCGTAGGAGATCATCACCTCGGGAATGAGGCAGACGACCGCCAGATAGATCGCCCCGACCACGGTGATGCGCGACAGCACGTAATCGATGTATTCCGCGGTGCGCTCGCCGGGACGGATGCCCGGGATGAAGCCCCCGTGCTTCTTCAGATTGTCGGCGGTCTCGGTCGGGTTGAACACGATCGCGGTGTAGAAGAATGCGAAGAACACGATCATGCTGATGTAGAACAGCAGGAACAGCGGCCGGCCGTGACCGAACTGGGTCACGATCCACTGGAACCACTCCGGCCCGCTGCCGGCGTTGAAATTCGCGATCGTGGTCGGCAGCAGCAGCAACGACGAGGCGAAGATCGGCGGAATCACGCCGGCGGTGTTGAGCTTCAGCGGCAGATGCGAGGACTGGCCCTCGAACATCTTGTTGCCGACCTGGCGCTTCGGATACTGGATCAGCAGCCGGCGCTGCGCACGCTCCATGAACACGATGAAGGCGATCACGACGACGGCCATCACCAGCACGACCAGGATCAGGCCGGTGGACAGCGCGCCCTGACGGCCGAGTTCGAGCATGCTGGCGAGCGCCGACGGCAGCTCAGCGACGATGCCGGCCAAGATGATCAGCGAAATACCGTTGCCGATGCCGCGCGAGGTGATCTGCTCACCCAGCCACATCAGGAACATGGTTCCGCCGGTCAGCGTGATCGTGGTCGACAGCCGGAAGAACATGCCCGGGTCGGACACCACATTGCCCGCGCCTTCGAGGCCGACGGCAATGCCGTAGGACTGGAACAGCGCCAGCACCACGGTGAGGTACCGGGTATACTGGTTGATGGTCTTGCGGCCGGACTCACCTTCCTTCTTCAGCGCCTCAAGCTGCGGCGACACCGTCGTCAGCAACTGCACGATGATCGATGCCGAGATGTACGGCATGATGTTGAGGGCGAAGATCGCCATGCGGTGGATGCCACCCCCGGCGAACATGTTGAACATGCCGAGGATGCCGCCGGCCTGCTGGCGGAACACCTGCTCCCAGACGTTCGGATCGATGCCGGGCAGCGGAATGTAGGTGCCGAGGCGGTACACCAGCAGCGCGCCGAGCGTGAACCAGATCCGCTTCTTCAGCTCCTCGGCCTTACCGAGCGCCGAAAAATTGAGGTTTGCCGCAAGTTGTTCCGCTGCTGAGACCATGTCCGGCTTTCTCCCGCGCTGCTCGTCCCGATCCGCCGCCGGATGCGACGGCCGGGCCGGCGCCGGGCATCAATTTGGGGCGCGCGTGTCGAAAAATCCACCGTACCGGCGAGGCCGGGCGCCCGCTTTAGCAGCGGGCGCTGACGGGGATATTACGCCGCCTCGCCTTCTTCCGTCTTCGGGGCGAGGATCTTGACCGAACCGCCGGCCTTCTCGACCGCGGCGATCGCCGACTTGGTCGCACCGTACACTTCGATGTTCAGCTTCGCGGTGAGCTCACCGCGGCCGAGCAGGCGAACGCCATCCTTGGCACGGCGCAGCACGCCGGCTTCCACCAGCGCCGCGGCGTCGACCACCTTGCCGGCATCGATCGCCTTGGAATCGACGGCCTCCTGGAGGCGATCGAGATTCACCTCGGCGAAGTCGAGCGCGAAGATGTTGTTGAAGCCACGCTTCGGCAGGCGCCGATGCAGCGGCATCTGGCCGCCCTCGAAGCCCTTGATCCGCACGCCCGAACGCGCGGTCTGGCCCTTGCCGCCACGGCCGCCGGTCTTGCCCTTGCCCGAACCGATGCCACGGCCGATCCGCATGCGCTTCTTGCGCGAACCGACGTTGTCGGCGATCTCGCTGAGCTTCATCGCCCTGTCTCCTTACTTCTCGTCGACGACGCGGACGAGGTGTTGCACCTTGCCGATCATGCCACGAACCTCAGGGGTGTCCTGCAGTTCGGCGACGCGGCCGATCTTGTTCAGCTTCAGGCCGATCAGCGTCTCGCGCTGCGAGTGATGGCGCCGAATCGGGCTGCCGATCTGCTCGACCTTGATCATGTTTGCGGCCTTGGCCATCTCGTTCACTCCGAATCGCGTCTTGTCAGAAGACCGCGTGATCGCCGTCGATCACGCTGTTATTCGGCCACCACCTCGGCATCGCCACCGATCCGGCGCGACTGCAGGGTGGAAACCTTGATGTTGCGGCGCGCGGCGACCGAGCGCGGCGAGTCGACGCTCTTGAGCGCGTCGAAGGTGGCGCGAACCATGTTGTAGGGGTTCGACGAACCGACCGACTTCGCCACCACGTCCTGGATGCCGAGCGTCTCGAACACCGCACGCATCGGGCCGCCGGCGATGATGCCGGTACCGGCCGGAGCGGCGCGGAGATAGACGCGACCGGCGCCGTGACGGCCGGCGATGTCGTGATGCAAGGTACGCCCCTCGCGCAGCGCCACCCGGGTGAGATTGCGCTTGGCCGACTCGGTCGCCTTGCGGATCGCTTCCGGCACTTCGCGCGCCTTGCCGTGACCGAAGCCGACACGGCCCTTCTGATCGCCGACCACGACCAGCGCGGCGAAGCCGAAGCGCTTGCCGCCCTTCACCACCTTCGCCACACGGTTGATGTGGACGAGCTTGTCGACGAACTCGCTGTCGCGCTCCTCGCGCTCCCTGCTCCGTTCGCGTCCGCCGCGTTCGCGTTCAGCTGCCATGGTGTGTTCCAATCCTTGCGAGGCTCGCGCCCCGATCCTGGTATCCGTTCAATCCGAAATTTAGAAGCTCAGGCCGCTCTCGCGGGCTGCATCCGCCAGCGCCTTGACCCGGCCGTGATACAGATAGCCGCCGCGGTCGAACACGACTTCCTTGACGCCCTTCTGCACCGCGCGCTCGGCGACCAGTTTGCCGACCGCCTTCGCCGCATCGATGTCGGCGCCGGTGTTGCCGGCTTCGCGCAACGTCTTCTCCAGCGACGACGCGGAGGCGAGCGTCTCGCCCTTCGAATCGTCGATCACCTGGGCATAGATGTGCTTGGACGAGCGGAACACCGACAGCCGCGGACGGCCGTTCGCGGTGCGCCGCAGGGCGGTCCGGACGCGGTTGGTGCGCCGGGCATTCGTAACCTTCATCTTCGACATGACCGGCTCCGTTACTTCTTCTTGCCTTCCTTGCGGAAGATGAATTCGTCCGAGTAGCGGACGCCCTTGCCCTTGTACGGCTCCGGCGGGCGATAGTCGCGGATTTCCGCGGCGACCTGCCCTACCTTCTGCGAGTCGATGCCGGCGACGTTGATCTCGGTCGGCTTCGGCACCGTGATGGTGATCCCTTCCGGGATGTCGTACAGGACGTCGTGGCTGTAGCCGAGAGCGAGCTGCAGCTTCTTGCCCTGCATCGCCGCGCGGTAGCCGACGCCGGTGATTTCGAGCTTCTTCTCGAAGCCCTTGGTGACGCCTTCCACCAGATTCGCGATCTGCGCGCGAGCCGTGCCGTAAAGCGCCCGCGCCCGATTGGTCTCGAACCGCGGCGAAACCGAGACCGAACCGTTCTCGAACTTCACGTCGACATCGTCGTGCACGACGAACTGAAGCTGGCCCTTCGGCCCCTTCATCTTGACGGTCTGTCCCTCGACGGTCGCCGTCACCCCCGACGGGACCGTGACGGGCTTCTTGCCAACGCGTGACATGGTCGATCCTTCTTAAACCCTGCATCCTCCGGCGAAATCCGCCCGGGACGATGCGCCAATTTCCGTTCTCCAGCGCGCCCCGGCCGCACCCTGCGGCCGAACGCGCCGGCGATTAGAACACCGTGAACAGAACCTCGCCGCCGACATTGGCGTCGCGGGCATCGTGATCGGCCATGATCCCCTTCGGGGTCGACAGCACCGAAATGCCCAGGCCGTTGTTGACGCGCGGCAGGTTCTTCACCGAAGCGTAGACCCGGCGGCCCGGGCGCGACACGCGCTCGATCTCGCGGATCACCGGCTCGCCGTCGAAATATTTCAGCTCGATCTCGAGCTCGCTGCGCCCCGACGGATGCTCGACCGAAGCGTAGCCGCGGATGTAGCCTTCCGCCTTCAGCACGTCGAGAACGTTGGCGCGCATCTTCGAGCCCGGGGTCGAAACCTTGGACTTGGAGCGCATCTGCGCGTTGCGGATACGGGTGATCAGGTCGCTGATCGGATCGTGCGTCGACATCTGCCGCCCTCCTTACCAGCTCGACTTGACCAGGCCCGGAACCAGGCCCTTCGAACCGAGATCGCGGATCGCGATACGGCTCAGCTTGTTGAGGCGATAGACCGAGCGCGGACGGCCGGTGAGGTCGCAGCGGTTGCGGATCCGGGTCGCCGACGAGTTGCGCGGCATCTCGGCGAGCTTCAGCGTCGCCGCGAAGCGCTCCTCCATCGGCTTCGACTTGTCGGCGATGAGGGCCTTCAGCCGCGCGCGCTTCGGCGCCGCGTTCTTTGCCATCTTCTTCCGACGGTTGTTCTTCTCGATCGCACTCTTCTTTGCCATGTGTGGCTCCTGGGTTTCCGCGTTTGAGAGGCTTTTCAGCGTCTCACTGCCGGAACGGGAAATTGAAAGCGGTAAGCAGCGCGCGCGCTTCGTCGTCGGTGGGCGCGGTGGTGCACACCGTGATGTCCATGCCCCACGACTCGCCGGTCTTGTCGAAGTCGATCTCGGGGAAAATGATGTGCTCCTTGATGCCGAGCGAATAGTTGCCGCGGCCGTCGAAGCTCTTCGGGTTCAGGCCGCGGAAGTCGCGGACGCGCGGCAGCGCGACCGTGATCAGGCGGTCGATGAACTCGTACATCTTGGCGCTGCGCAGCGTCACCTTGCAGCCGATCGGCTGGTTCTCGCGCAGCTTGAAGGTCGAAATCGCGACGCGCGAATAGGTGATGACCGCCTTCTGGCCGGCGATCAGCGACAGATCGGCCGCCGCCTGCTCGGCTTTCTTGCGATCGTTCACCGCCTCGCCGACGCCCATGTTCAGCACGACCTTGTCGAGCTTGGGAACCTGCATCGCGTTGGCGTAGCCGAACTTCTCGGTGAGCTGGCTGCGGATGCTGCGGTCGTATTCCGTGCGCAGCCGCGGAACGTAAGCGGTCTCAGCCATCGATCTCTGCTCCCGAACGCTTGGCGACGCGGACCTTCTTGCCGTCCGCGAGAATCTTGAATCCGACGCGGGTCGGCTTGCCGTCCTTGCCGACGATCGCGATGTTCGACAGGTCGATCGGCGCCTCTTTCGAGATGATGCCGCCTTCCTGGGTCTGGGTCTGCTTCTGGTGACGCTTGACCACGTTGATGCCGCGAACCAGCGCCTTGCCGGCGTCCGGACGGACCTCGAACACCTCGCCGGTGCGGCCCTTGTCGCGACCGCTCAGCACGATCACCTTGTCACCCTTACGGATCTTGGCGGCCATTACAGCACCTCCGGCGCCAGCGAAATGATCTTCATGTGGTTCTTCGCCCGCAGCTCGCGCGGCACCGGCCCGAAGATACGGGTACCGATAGGCTCCGACTGATTATTGATCAGCACGGCGGCGTTGCGGTCGAAACGGATGACGGAGCCGTCCGGGCGCCGGATGTCCTTGCGGACACGGACCACCACGGCCTTCATCACGTCGCCCTTCTTCACCTTGCCCCGCGGAATCGCTTCCTTGATCGAGACCACAATGACGTCACCCACGGTCGCATACCGGCGCTTGGATCCCCCAATCACCTTGATGCACATGACACGGCGTGCGCCTGAATTGTCGGCCACGTCGAGGTTGGTCTGCATCTGAATCATTGATGCACCTCGTCCTCTCTCTGCTGCGCTATTTGCGCGCTAAACTGATGCGCAAAAGCGCGCTTAGGCGGTCTTCTTCGGTTCGCCCCGGACGACGGTCCAGCGCTTCAACTTGGAGATCGGCTTGCTCTCTTCGATCCACACCATGTCGCCCGGCTTGAACTGGTTGTTCTCGTCGTGCGCGTGGTAGTTCTTCGAACGCCGGATGGTCTTCTTGTAGATCGGGTGAGTGAAGCGGCGGTCGACGCGCACCACGATCGTCTTCTCTTGCTTGTCGCTGACGACCACGCCCTGCAGGGTCCTCTTCGGCATGTCTAAAGGTCCTTACTTCGTCTTGCCGGCGCGCTTCTGCGCGGCGATGGTCTTGATGCGGGCGATGTCGCGGCGCGCCTCGCGCAGCCGGGAGGTGTTCTCGAGCTGGCCGGTGGCGCGCTGGAACCGCAGGTTGAAGCGCTCCTTCTTCAGCCCCAGGATCGCGTCGTCCATCTGGTCTTCGCTCATCGCGCGGATGTCGGCGGTCTTCATCTCAGCCATGACGATTACTCCGCGATGCGCGCGACGAAGCGCGTCTTGATCGGCAGCTTGGCGGCGGCCAGGGTGAGCGCCTCGCGGGCGATCTGCTGGTTGACGCCGTCGATCTCGAACATCACACGGCCCGGCTTGACGCGGGCGACCCACAATTCCGGCGAACCCTTACCGGAGCCCATGCGGACTTCGGCCGGTTTCTTGGACACCGGAAGATCCGGGAAGATCCGGATCCAGACGCGGCCCGCACGCTTCATGTGACGGGTCAGCGCACGACGGGCTGCTTCGATCTGGCGCGCAGTGATCCGCTCCGGCTCCATCGCCTTCAGGCCGAACTGGCCGAACGCCAGGGTCGCGCCCGAGGACGCCACGCCGTGGATGCGGCCCTTGTGCGCCTTACGGAACTTGGTTCTCTTTGGTTGCATCATGGCTTTACGCCCTCAATTCGAATTCTGCGCGATCAGGCGGCGTCGCGGCGCGGACGGGACGAACCGCCACCATCGCCTTCGGCCATGCGCTTGTCCTGGGCCATCGGATCGTGCTCGAGGATCTCGCCCTTGAAGATCCAGACCTTGACGCCGCAGGTGCCGAAGGTCGTGAACGCGGTCGCGACGCCGTAATCGATGTCGGCGCGCAGGGTGTGCAGCGGCACGCGACCTTCGCGGTACCACTCCATACGGGCGATTTCGGCACCGCCGAGACGGCCCGAGCAGTTGATCCGGATGCCCTCGGCGCCGAGACGCATCGCCGACTGCACCGCCCGCTTCATCGCGCGGCGGAACGCGACGCGGCGTTCGAGCTGCTGGGCGATCGACTCGGCGACCAGGGTCGCGTCGAGCTCGGGCTTACGGATCTCGACGATGTTGATCACCACGTCGGACGAGGTGATGTCGGCGACCTTCTTGCGCAGCTTGTCGATGTCGGCGCCCTTCTTGCCGATCACCACGCCGGGACGCGCCGAATGAATCGTCACGCGGCACTTCTTGTGCGGACGCTCGATCACGATGCGCGCAACCGCCGCCTGCTTCAGTTCCTTGTGCAGGATCTCGCGGATCTTGACGTCCTCGTGCAGCAGCTTGCCGTACTCGTTCTTGCCGGCGAACCAACGGGAATCCCACGTCCGGTTGATCCTCAGCCGCAGCCCGATCGGATTGATCTTTTGACCCATCGAAAGTCTCCCGCGCCTTCGCTTAAGCGCTTGCTTCTTCGACCTGACGAACGACGATCGTCAGCTGCGCGAAGGGTTTGAAAATACGGCCCGAGCGACCACGGCCGCGCGGGGTGAAACGCTTCATCACGATGCCCTTGCCGACATGCGCCTCGGAGACGACCAGCGCGTCGACGTCGAGATCGTGATTGTTCTCGGCGTTGGCGATAGCCGATTCCAGGCACTTCTTCACGTCGACCGCGATCCGCTTGCGCGAAAACGTCAGGTCGGCGAGCGCCGCGGACGCCTTGCGGCCGCGGATCAGTTGGGCAACCAGGTTCAGCTTCTGCGGAGAGACGCGAAGCATCCTGGCGACAGCCTTGGCCTCGTTGTCGGGCAGGCTGCGTTCGCGCTTGGGTTTGCTCATCGTCTCGTCCTCAACCCTTCTTCGACTTCTTGTCGCCGGCGTGGCCGTGGAAAGTGCGGGTCGGCGAGAACTCGCCGAACTTGTGACCCACCATCTCCTCGTTCACCGACACCGGGACGTGCTTCTGGCCGTTGTAGACGCCGAAGGTCAGGCCGACGAACTGCGGCAGGATGGTCGAGCGACGGCTCCAGATCTTGATCACGTCGTGACGGCCCGACGCGCGCGCGGCATCGGCCTTCTTCAGCAGCGAGGCCTCGACGAACGGGCCCTTCCAGACTGAGCGAACCATGTCCGGCTTCCTTACTTCTTCTTCCGCTTGTGGCGGCTGATGAGGATGAACTTGTCGGTCGACTTGTTCGAACGGGTCTTCTTACCCTTGGTCGGCTTGCCCCACGGGGTGACCGGGTGACGGCCGCCCGAGGTGCGGCCTTCGCCGCCGCCGTGCGGGTGGTCGATCGGGTTCATGACGACGCCGCGGTTGTGCGGGCGACGGCCGAGCCAGCGCTTGCGACCGGCCTTGCCGATCGAGATGTTCATGTGGTCCGGGTTCGAAACCGCACCGATCGCCGCGATGCAGCGACCGTGAACCAGGCGCTGCTCGCCCGAGTTCATGCGCAGGATCACGTAGTCGTGGTCGCGGCCGACGATCTGAGCGTAAGTGCCGGCCGAACGGGCGAGCTGGCCGCCCTTCCCGATCTTCAGCTCGACGTTGTGCACGATCGTGCCGATCGGCATGTTGCCGAGCGGCATCACGTTGCCCGGCTTCACGTCGACATAGGAGCCGGCGATCACGGTGTCGCCCACCGCCAGACGCTGCGGCGCCAGGATGTAGGCCTGCTCGCCGTCCTCGTACTTGATCAGTGCGATGAACGCGGTGCGGTTCGGATCGTATTCCAGGCGCTCGACCTTGGCCGGAACGTCGACCTTGGTGCGCTTGAAATCGACCAGACGATAGGTCTGCTTGTGACCGCCGCCGCGGAACCGAACGGTGATCCGGCCGGTGTTGTTGCGACCGCCGTTCGAGCTCTTGCCCTCGGTCAGCCGCTTGACCGGCTTGCCCTTGTAGAGGGCCGAACGATCGACCATCACCAGCTGGCGCTGGCCCGGCGTCGTGGGATTAAAGGTCTTCAATGCCATGGTCTGTCCCGCCTCACAGTCCGGTGGTGACGTCGATGCGGTGGCCCTCTTCCAAGGTCACGACCGCACGCTTGACGTCCGACTGCGTGCCGAAGGTGCCGCGGAAGGCCTTGGTCTTGCCCTTGCGCACCAGCGTGTTCACGCTCTTCACCTTGACGTCGAACAGCTTTTCGACGGCTTCCTTGATTTGCGGCTTGGTCGCGCCGCCTTGCACCTTGAACACGACCTTGTTGTGTTCGGACGCCATCGTCGACTTTTCAGTGACGACCGGCGCAACGATCACGTCGTAATGGCGCGGATCGATGGATTTCATTTGAAGCGCGCCTCCAACGCATCGACCGCCGCCTTGGTCAGCACCAGCTTCTTGCGGCGCAGAATGTCATAGACGTTGATGCCCTGAATCGGCAGCACGTCGATGTTCGGGATGTTGCGGGCCGCCGCGGCGAACCCGGTGTTCACCTCGGCGCCGTCGACGATCAACGCGCTCTCGAGCCCGAGGCCCGAGAAGTGACCGACCAGCGTCTTGGTCTTGGCGGCCTCAAGCTCGGCCTTGTCGATCACGATCAGACCGCCGCCCTTGGCCTTGGCCGACAGAGCATGACGCAGCGCCAGGACGCGCACCTTCTTCGGCAGGTCGATGGCGTGCGAACGCACCACCGGGCCGAAGGCGCGACCGCCGCCACGGAACTGCGGCACGCGCTGCGATCCGTGACGAGCACCGCCGGTGCCCTTCTGCTTGTACATCTTCTTGCCGGTGCGCCAGACTTCGGCGCGGCCCTTGGCCTTGTGAGTGCCGGCCTGCCGCTTGGCAAGCTGCCAGATCACGCAGCGCTGAATGATGTCGGTGCGCGGCTCCAGACCGAAGATCTCGTCGGAGAGCTGGACCGAACCGGCCTCGTTACCCTCGAGGGTGGTGACTTTCAGTTCCATCTCACGCACCTTCCTGCTCGGCGGCCGGCGCTTCCGCAGCCGCATCGCCATTGGCGAGCCGGAACTTGCCCGGCTTCGGCGCATCCGCCGGCAGCGCCTTCTTCACCGCGTCACGCACGCGGATCCAGCCACCCTTGGTGCCGGGCACAGCGCCCTCGACCAGGATCAGCCCGCGCTCGACGTCGGTCTGCACCACGCGCAGATTCAGCGTGGTGACGCGATCGACGCCCATGTGGCCCGGCATCTTCTTGTTCTTGAAGGTCTTGCCGGGATCCTGACGACCGCCGGTCGAACCGATCGAGCGGTGCGACACCGACACGCCGTGGGTGGCGCGCAGACCGCCGAAATTCCAGCGCTTCATACCGCCGGCGAAGCCCTTACCGGTCGAAGTGCCGGTGACGTCGACGAACTGTCCGACGACGAAGTGATCGGCCTGGATCTCGGCGCCGACCGGGAGCAGCGCATCCTCGGACACCCGGAACTCTTCGACCTTGCGCTTCGGCTCGACCTTGGCGGCGGCGAACTGGCCGCGCTCGGCCTTCGGCATGTACACGGTCTTGCGCGAGCCGGAACCGACCTGCAGCGCCACGTAGCCATTCTTCTCTTTGGTGCGGTGGCCCAACACCTGGCAATTGCCAAGCTTCAGCACGGTCACAGGGATATGCTCGCCGGCCTCTGTAAAGACCCGCGTCATCCCGACCTTCTGTGCGATCACTCCGGAGCGCATCGGCGTGCTTCCTGTTCTTTCTGTCCGTTCGATAACCGGACGTTACAATCTCAGAGCTTGATTTCGACGTCGACGCCGGCGGCCAGGTCGAGCTTCATCAGAGCATCGACGGTCTGCGGAGTCGGGTCGACGATGTCGAGCAGGCGCTTGTGGGTGCGCATCTCGAACTGCTCGCGGCTCTTCTTGTCGACGTGCGGCGAACGGTTGACGGTGAACTTCTCGATCCGGGTCGGCAGCGGGATCGGCCCGCGCACCTGCGCACCGGTTCGCTTCGCGGTGTTGACGATCTCGCGGGTCGACGTATCGAGAATCCGATGGTCGAACGCCTTGAGGCGAATGCGAATATTCTGGCCGTTCATTGCCGTATTCTTTCTTTAGAGAGCGAGTGGGGAGTGGCGAGCAGCGAATAGTCTCCTATCCGCCGCTCGCTATTCGCTATTCGCGTTCTTACTCGATGATCGCGGCGACGACGCCGGCGCCCACCGTGCGGCCGCCTTCGCGGATGGCGAAGCGCAGCTTTTCTTCCATCGCGATCGGCACGATCAGGTGCACTTCCATCGCGATGTTGTCGCCCGGCATCACCATCTCGGTGCCTTCCGGCAGGTGCACCACACCGGTCACGTCGGTGGTGCGGAAGTAGAACTGCGGACGGTAGTTGGTGAAGAACGGGGTGTGGCGGCCGCCCTCTTCCTTGGTGAGGATGTAGGCTTCGGCCTTGAACTTGGTGTGCGGCTTCACCGAGCCCGGCTTGCAGAGCACCTGGCCGCGCTCGACGTCCTCACGCTTGGTGCCGCGCAGCAGCGCGCCGATGTTGTCGCCGGCCTGGCCCTGATCGAGCAGCTTGCGGAACATTTCGACGCCGGTGCAGGTGGTCTTCTGCGTGTCGCGGATGCCGACGATCTCGATTTCCTCGCCGACCTTGATCACGCCGCGCTCGACACGACCGGTCACCACGGTGCCGCGGCCCGAGATCGAGAACACGTCTTCCACCGGCATCAGGAACGGCTGGTCGATCGGACGCTCCGGCTGCGGGATGTAGGCGTCGACCTGGCGCATCAGCTCCAGGATCGCGTCGTGCCCGAGCTTCTGGTCGGAGTTCTCCAGCGCCGCCAGCGCCGAGCCCTTGACGATCGGAATGTCGTCGCCCGGGAAGTCGTACTTCGACAGAAGCTCGCGCACTTCCATCTCGACCAGCTCGAGCAGTTCCGGATCGTCGACCATGTCGCACTTGTTCAGGAACACCACCAGCGCCGGAACGCCCACCTGACGCGCCAGCAGGATGTGCTCGCGGGTCTGCGGCATCGGGCCGTCGGCCGCCGACACCACCAGGATCGCGCCGTCCATCTGCGCCGCACCGGTGATCATGTTCTTGACGTAGTCGGCGTGGCCGGGGCAGTCGACGTGCGCGTAGTGACGGTTCTGCGTCTCGTACTCGACATGCGCGGTCGAAATCGTGATGCCGCGCGCCTTCTCTTCCGGCGCCTTGTCGATCTGGTCGTAGGCCGTGAACGTCGCACCGCCCGTCTCCGCCAGAACCTTGGTGATCGCCGCCGTCAGCGACGTCTTGCCATGGTCGACGTGACCGATCGTCCCGATGTTGCAATGCGGCTTCGTACGTTCAAACTTTGCTTTGGCCATTGCTCTCTCCGTTCAGTCGCGGCTCACACCTGCGACAATCAGGCAAACTTCTTCTGGACTTCAGCCGACACGTTGGCCGGCGCTTCAGCGTAGTGGTCGAACTGCATGGTGAAGTTCGCCCGGCCCTGGCTCATCGAGCGCAGGTTGTTGACGTAACCGAACATGTTCATCAGCGGCACCATCGCGTTGATCACGTTGGCATTGCCGCGCATGTCCTGACCCTGGATCTGGCCACGCCGCGAGTTGAGGTCGCCGATCACCGAGCCGGTGTAGTCTTCCGGCGTCACCACCTCGACCTTCATGATCGGCTCGAGGAGGACCGACTTGCCCTTCTGCAGCGCTTCGCGGAAAGCGGCCCGCGAGGCGATTTCGAACGCCAGAGCCGACGAGTCGACGTCGTGGTACTTACCGTCGACCAGCGTCACCTTGACGTCGACCACCGGGAAGCCGGCGACCACGCCCGAAGACAGCACGCTCTCGATGCCCTTTTCGACACCCGGGATGTACTCCTTCGGCACCGCACCGCCGACGATCTTCGACTCGAACACGTAGCCGGCGCCCGGCTCGTTCGGCTCGACGACGAAGCTCACCGCCGCGAACTGACCGGTACCGCCGGTCTGCTTCTTGTGGGTGTAGTCGACTTCGGCCTTCTTGGTGATGCGCTCACGGAACGCCACCTGCGGCGCGCCGATGTTGGCATCGACCTTGTAGGTGCGCTTCAGGATGTCGACCTTGATGTCGAGATGAAGCTCGCCCATGCCCTTCAGGATGGTCTGACCGGACTCGAGGTCGGTCGACACCCGGAACGACGGATCCTCGGCGGCCAGCTTCGCCAGCGCGACGCCGAGCTTCTCCTGGTCGGCCTTCGACTTCGGCTCGATCGCGATTTCGATCACCGGCTCCGGGAATTCCATCTTTTCGAGGATCACCGGGTTGGCGGGATCGCACAGCGTGTCGCCGGTGCGGGCTTCCTTCAGGCCGGCCAGCGCGACGATGTCGCCCGCATAGGCTTCCTTGATGTCTTCGCGGTTGTTGGCGTGCATCAGCAGCATGCGGCCGATGCGCTCCTTCTTCTCGCGGGTCGAGTTCACCACGCCGGTACCGCTCTGCAGGACGCCAGAGTAGATGCGGCAGAACGTGATGGTGCCGACGAACGGGTCGTCCATGATCTTGAACGCGAGCAGCGACAGCGGCTCCTTGTCGTCCGCCTTGCGCACGACTTCGTTGCCCTGATCGTCGGTACCCTTGATCGCCGGCACGTCGAGCGGCGACGGCAGGTAGTCGACCACGGCGTCGAGCAGCGGCTGCACGCCCTTGTTCTTGAACGCCGAGCCGCACAGCACCGGATAGAACGCACCGGTCAGCACAGCCTTGCGGATCAGACGCTTCAGGGTCGCCTCGTCCGGCATGGTCCCTTCGAGATAGGCGCCCATCGCGTCGTCGTCGAGCTCGACGGCGGCTTCGATCATCTTCTCGCGATATTCCTTGGCCTGATCGAGCAGATCCTCGGGAATATCGACGTCCTCGAACTTGGCGCCGAGCGATTCATCGTTCCACACCACGGCCTTCATGCGGACCAGATCGATCACGCCCTTGAAGTTGTTCTCCGAGCCGATCGGGAGCTGGATCGCCACCGGCTTGGCGCCGAGGCGGTCGACAATGTCCTGCAGGCACTTGAAGAAGTCGGCGCCGGTCTTGTCCATCTTGTTGGCGAAGACGATGCGCGGAACCTTGTACTTGTCGCCCTGGCGCCACACGGTCTCGGTCTGCGGCTCGACGCCCTGGTTGGAGTCGAGAACGCACACCGCACCGTCGAGCACACGCAGCGAACGCTCGACTTCGATGGTGAAGTCGACGTGGCCGGGGGTGTCGATGATGTTCAGACGCTTGCCGTTCCAGAACGCGGTGGTGGCGGCGGACGTGATGGTGATGCCCCGCTCCTGCTCCTGCGTCATCCAGTCCATCGTCGCGGCACCTTCGTGCACTTCGCCGATCTTGTGGCTCTTGCCGGTGTAGAACAGGATGCGCTCGGTCGTCGTGGTCTTGCCGGCATCGATGTGGGCCATGATGCCGAAGTTGCGGTAGTCCTCGATGGCGTGAACGCGGGGCATGACGTCTTCCTTGATTCCGTTGCTTCGCCGTTACCAGCGATAGTGCGAGAACGCGCGGTTGGCTTCCGCCATCTTGTGCACGTCTTCACGCTTCTTCACGGCGTTGCCGCGATTGTTCGAGGCGTCGAGCAGCTCGGCGGAGAGACGCTCGGTCATGGTCTTTTCGTTGCGGCCGCGGGCGGCCGAGATCAGCCAGCGAATGCCCAGCGCCTGACGGCGGGTGGAGCGAACCTCGACCGGCACCTGGTAGGTGGCGCCGCCGACGCGGCGGGAGCGCACTTCGATCGCCGGCATGACGTTCTCGAGCGCCTGCTCGAACACGCCGAGCGGCGGCTGCTTGGTCTTGGCTTCGATGATGTCGAAGGCACCGTAGACGATGCTTTCGGCGACCGACTTCTTGCCGGCATACATCACCGAGTTCATGAACTTGGTGACGATGATGTTCCCGAACTTCGGATCCGGAAGAACTTCGCGCTTTTCGGCGGCGTGACGACGGGACATGGATGCTCTCCCCGCTTACTTCGGACGCTTCGCGCCGTACTTCGAACGGCGCTGCTTACGGTTCTTGACGCCCTGGGTATCGAGGACGCCGCGGAGGATGTGGTAGCGCACGCCCGGCAAGTCCTTGACGCGGCCGCCCCGGATCATCACCACCGAGTGCTCCTGCAGGTTGTGCCCCTCACCCGGGATGTAACCGATGACCTCGAAGCCATTGGTCAGGCGCACCTTGGCAACCTTACGCAGCGCCGAGTTCGGCTTCTTCGGCGTCGTGGTGTAGACGCGGGTGCACACGCCGCGCTTCTGCGGCGACTGCTGCAGCGCGGGAACCTTCTTGCGCGACTTCTGCACCACGCGCGGATTTGCGATCAGCTGGTTGATCGTCGGCATCTTCGCCTTCACCCTCAAGCTTCGCGCGAAACCGATCAGTCGGCTTCGCAAATTCATTCGGGGCTACCCGCCCCAGCGGCCGCCCTGCTCGACCGGACCCACGCCCGATCACGCAAAGCGAAATCGCGCCAGCCACCCATCGCTGAGCGGAAAGCGCTTCCACGCAACAGAGGACCGCAGCAAAGACCGGACAGCTTCCACTGACCGGCTTCGACCGAGGTCATGCTTCCAAAACCGTCCCGACGAGAAAGAGCCCCGTAAGAACGCTCAATGTCCTGGCATTGCCTGGCTTATGTCGACAGCGTTTGAGCGACTTGGGTCGAGGGTGGTGCCCGTAAGTCCTTGAAAGGACGGCCCGGGTTGTCCGTTCCGACGTTGGCGAAGCTCACCGCCTGTCTTGAAGTGGGCGGGTTGTATCGGCGGCCCACCCCCAAGTCAAGGCAAAACCGCTCCCAGATGACGGTTCGGCGACGACTTTCGACGACCCACCCGACCGCCGTGTAATGCCGATGAAATGGGGCGTTGTTGTGCCCCTTCCGGACCGCGCCGGCGCGCCGATTTCGGACTCTGATACGAGCTGAAGGCGGCCGGATCACCCCCGCTCGGACCGAGATTCATGGAATCGAGAGCTGTTGTCCAGGCGATTCCGTCGGCGACTCGGCGCGGGATTCGGCAGCTTTGGCCGTTCCGATTCGACACAGGCAGCGGCCGCAGACGCGCGGCTACGTTTTACCGGTATTTAAATACAGATCGTCACCGCCACCCGCCGGCTGCCCACCGCGCTCCACGGCCGGACGATCCACAGACCGGCCGACGCTCCCGATTGCCGGCGGCAGCGGCGCTATGGCTAAGTGCACGGGGGCGCCGCGATCGGCCGGCCGCAGCATGGCGTGGGAACGAGATGGCGGATTCGGGGCGAGTTCGGTTGATCCCGCGGCCGCGGCACCTCGCGGCGGTCGCGGCGGCCGCCGTGTCGCTGCAGCTCGCCGTCGCTCCTGCCCTGGCCGCCGACGACGATGACGACGACGCGGCCGCGGCGCAGACCTACCCCAATATCTACCTCGACCTCCGCACCAGCTACGGCCGCACCCCGGCCGGGGTGCTGTCGATCGGCTTTGCGAGCCCGACCATCGCGGTGCTGTCCCGACTGCGCGAACTGGCAGCGCTGCCGCCGCTGCAGGCGCCGACGCTGCCGGCGAGCCAGAGCGTGGAACTCGATGTCCCGCTGACCATCGACGTCAACGACCGGGTGTCGCTGTATGGCGGCTTCAGCGCCACCACCAGCAACGGCGGATCGGGCTGGAGCGCGGTCGACGTCACCAGTTGGAACGTCGGGGTCCAGGCCGACATCTATCGCCAGGACGGCGGATCGCTGCCGACCCTGACGCTGCAAACCACCCTCACCCGCTCTGTGCCGAGCGGGCCGCTCGCCACCACCTCGGTCAACACCGTGCTGGAGGCGTCCTACGCGTTCGACGCCGACGAGACCCGCGGCATCCTCGCCGGCGTGCAGTTCACCACCACGGCGATCGACGCCGACCGCGCCGCGATCCATCCGAACACGGTCGGCTGGCTCGGCGGCTATTACCAGTGGGACAGCAACTGGAAGCTCACGGGGCGCGCCGGAATGCAGTCGTTCGGTGGCGCCGAGCTGCTGCGCTTCACCCCGATCGACGCCTTCACCCAGCCGATCCTGCGGATCGACCTCGACAAGATGGACGACAACGACAACCGGCTGTTCGGCATCACCGCGCAGGTGGCGTGGACACCGAAACCGGCCTATCAGCTCACGGTGCGGACGCCGCTGTATCTGACGAAGAACTGAGGTCGGCGGACGCCGCATCCGACCGGGTTCTTGCTTGGCGTATCCAGTCGCGGCGGACAGTGGACGTTGGATGCTCCTGTCCAAAACACCGCCGACTAAGTCCCCGCGGCTCGGCCGGCATAACGCTCCGCCATGTAGCGGCCCGGCGACGTGCCGAGTGTCTTGCGGAACATGGTGACGAAGCTCGGCACGCTTTCGTAACCCAGATCGGCGGCGACCTGCTGGATCGAGGCGCCACCGGCCAACCACTGCACCGCGAGCATGACGCCGAGCTGCTGGCGCCAGCGCCCGAAACTCATCCCGGTCTCGCGGCTGATCAGCCGCCCCAGCGTCCGCTCGCTGAGGCCGGCGCGCTCGGCCCAGCCCTGCAGCGAACCACGATCGGCGGGCGCCGCCATCATCAGGTCGGCCAACGCGCGCAGCCGCGGATCGGACGGCATCGGCAGATGCAGATCCTCGATCCTGGCGGCCGCGATCTCGTCGAGCAGCACCGCGATCAGACGCGAAGCCGCCCCGCCCTCGTCGTACAGCAGCGGCAGCCAGGCGGCACGGAACAGCAGTTCGCGCAGCAGCGGCGTCACCGAGACGGTGCAGCAGCGCTGCGGCAGTCCCACATCGATGCCGGCGGCGACGAACGCGGCATAACCTTCGAGCCTGCCGGTCGCGGTGATCGCATGCAGCGTGCCGCCTGGTATCCAGACCGCGCTGCGCGGCGGCACGATCCACAATCCGCCGTCCACCCGGCAACTGAGTGCACCGCGCTGCACCAGCAGGATCTGCGCCTTGGCATGGCAGTGCAGATCGATCTCGAACGAGCCGATCATCTCCGATGCCATGCCGTAGGCCACGACCGGCCGCGCGACCTCGTCGGGTTCGGTCCAGTCGGCCGCAGTGGAGCTGTCGGTGAGAATGGGCATGGGCCAGCCTACCGCGCCGCTTGGCGTGAACGGATAACAATCTGTCTAAGCTGCGTAATGACGCCAATGCCGCCTCCCTTTACTCACCCGGACAGCCGAGGCCGAGCCGGTCTCGGCATGACCGAAAGGGACTTGCATGACATCGCAGAGCAGCAAGCGCATCGCAGAGACGCTCGACAAACTGCACGCCGAGGCCGAGGCCGCGGATCGCGCCCTGATGGCCGAGATGATGGCGCAGGCCGAAAGGTCCGGTGAAACGCTGAAGGACTTGGCCGCCAGATTTGTCGATGAGGAACGTCTCAACTATCGAACGACGTATCGAGAGCACGCCGATCATTTTCTGGCGATTTCTCCAGCCTATGGCCGCTTCCTTTACGCGATCGTGCGCGCCCGCAGGGCGACCCGGATCGTCGAGTTCGGCACGTCGATGGGGATCTCGACGATCTACCTCGCGGCTGCGCTACGCGACAATGGCGGCGGCCGGCTGATCGGCTCCGAGCTCGAACCCACCAAAGTCACGCGGGCGCGGGCTCACCTCGACGCGGCGGGGCTGGCCGATCTGGTGGAGATCCGCGAGGGCGATGCGCTCGACACGCTGAAGGACGTCGGCGGCGACGTCGATATTCTATCGATCGACGGCGCGTTCTCGCTGTACCTGCCGGTGCTCAAACTGGTCGAGCCGCGACTGGCACCCGGAGCCGTCATCCTCGGCGAGAACGCCTTTGCGCAGGACTATCTCGACTACGTCCGCGCTCCCGCCAACGGCTATTTCTCCCGGCCGCTCGACATCGACGAAGGCCGCGGCAACGAGTTCACCGTGCGGGTCGGGTGACGCCGGCCGGCCGAGCGACAGAACCTGACGCCGCGCGGCTCGGCCTCGCGGCGTTGGGCCGTGGCGAGGGGAGCGAGCGACATCGGCGCGGAACTGCCGGCGCGATCGCTAACCGCCTCGCCACCCATCGGGCCGTTCGGCGAGCGTGAAGACGAATGGAACGTCCTCCTGCTATCCAACGGCACGCCGCCTCGCACCCGCATTCGGGAGCAGATTCATCAAGGCTTGCAGCGGCGAGCCGGGGTCGCCGGACCACACCAGATGCGTCCGGTTGTTTCGTAGCTTGGCAGGCAGCGGATGGCGATCCACCGCCGAGCCCAAAGCGGCGTGATCGAGCACGGCCGCCGGCACGATGGCGATGCCGGAGCCGGCCGCGACGCAGGCGACGATGGCGTGATACGAGCCGAGGTCGAGAATACGGTCGGGTGATACGCCTTCCGATGCCAGCCATTCCATCAGGCGCCGGCGGTAGGAACAGCCGTGCGGAAACGCCACCACGGCCTTGCCGCCGAGGTCGGCGGAGCGGCGCAGCGGGCGGTCGCCCTTGGCGGTGATCAGCACCAGTTCTTCATTGAACGCAGCAACTGAGGCGAAGCTACCCGGCTCGAACGGTTCGGAGACGAAGGCGGCGTCGATCTCGAACCGCTCCAACTGCCGGAGCAGCGCGGCGGTGGTGTCGGTCGTCATCTGGATCGCGATGTCGGGGTAGCGTGCATGAAAGCGCGATAGCAGCGGCGGCAGCCGCACCCCGGCCGCGCTTTCCAAAGACCCCAGCCGCAGCACGCCCTTGGCCTTCCCGCTCCGCAACTCCTGCTCGGCGGCATCGGCCAACTGCAGCAACCGGTCGGCGTGGCTCAGCAGGGTGCGGCCGACATCGGTGAGGATCAGACCGCGCCCCTGCCGGCGAAACAGGCTGTGCCCGATCCGCTCCTCGAATTGCTTGATGCGGGTGGTGACGTTGGACGGCACCCGGTGCAGCCGGTCGGCTGCGCGAGTGACACCGCCCTCCCTGACGACGGCGCGGAAAATCTCGAGGTCGTCGAGGTCCATCATTCTCATATCGAGAACGGTAGTTCAGAATAATTCATTTTTCAACGCCGTCCGGATTTGCTGTTGTCGACGCCTCGCTTGTTCCCATCGGACGACTTGATGCACCGCACTTCCGTCAAAGCCGCCGACCTTCATCCGCCGATCTGGCTGATCGTCACGAGTGGCGTCGTGGCGCTCGCCGCCGCGATGGGGATCGGCCGGTTCGCGTTCACGCCGCTGTTGCCGCTGATGATGCGCGACGGCACCTTGAATGCCGCCGCCGGCGCCGAATGGGCGGCAGCGAACTACGCCGGCTACCTGGCGGGCGCGCTGACCGCCTCGATCTTTGCCGGCCATCCGCAGCGCGGCCTGCGCTTGTCCCTGATCGGCATCTTGCTGTCGACGATGGCGCCGGCGTGGATCGATCGCGGCTCGATGGAGCTTGTCGGCGCTGTGCTCCGCGCGGTGTCCGGGGTGTGCAGCGCATGGGCGCTGGTCTGCGCCAGCAGTTGGTGTCTCACCGAACTGGCGCGGCGCCACAGGCCGCAGCTCGGCGCCTGGATCTATTGCGGCGTCGGTCTCGGCATCGCGCTCGCAGGGACGATCGCCTGGCTCGGCGGGCAGCAGAAGGCTTCCGCGCTGTGGCTCGAACTCGGAACGATCACGGCCGCCGGCACGATCATCGTCGCCGCCGGCGTCGGACGCCGCACCAGCGCGCCGCCATCGGCGGTCACGCCTCCGCACGCACGCACCGCGACAAACAGCGCGGACCGTCAGTGGGGCATCGTGGTGTGTTACGGCGCGTTCGGCTTTGGCTACATCATTCCGGCCACCTTCCTTCCGGCCATGGCGCGGGAATTGACCGCAGACCCGTTGGTGTTCGGCATCACCTGGCCGCTGTTCGGGCTGGCGGCCGCGGTGTCGGTGGCGCTGGCGGCGCATCGCCTCCACGGCTGGCCGCGGCGGCGGGTGTGGGCGCTGGCGCAAGGGACGATGGCGGTCGGCACGGCGCTGCCGCTGATCAGCCACGCGCTGTGGTCCCTCGCCGCCTCCGCCGTACTGCTCGGCGGCACCTTCATGGTCGCCACGATGGCCGGACTTCAGCTTGCCCGCGAGCTGCGTCCCGCCAATCCGACGCCGCTGCTGGCGCGGATGACGGTGGCGTTCGCGGTCGGGCAGATCATCGGGCCGGTCGTCATTCGCCTTCTCGGCACCGGCAACTGGGCCGGCTGGGACAGCATGGCCTGGGCCAGCGCCGCCTCCACCCTGCTGCTGGCGATCAGCACAGCCTGGCTCTGCCGCAACGCCGAGCCTGCGGTCTGAGCGAGCCGCAGCTATCCGTTCAGCCGTCGGGCCGGCACCGCGACTGCTACGCCACCGCCAGTTCCTCTCGCCGCTGCGGGAACGGCCGGAACGTCGCGAGGATCAGCATCGCGGCGAGGCCCATGGCGCAGGAGGCGACATACATCGGCGCGTAGCTGCCGTAGGCATCGTAGATCAGCCCGCCGAGCACCGGGCCGGTGGACATGCCGAGGCTGCCAGCCATCGCGGTGCCGCCGACGATCGTGCCCATCATCCGCAGCGGAAAGTTCTCGCGGATGATCACCGCATAGAGCGGCATGGTTCCGGCGTAGATGAAGCCGACCGCGACCGCGACCGCATAGAAGCCGCCGAGCCCGCCGACGAAGGCGTAGGCCAGCACGCCGAACGCCTGCGCGAGCAGGCCGATGACCAGCACGCGCTGCGCGCCGAAGCGGTCGCCGGCAAGGCCGAAGCCGATCCGGCCGAACATCCCGGCCAGTCCCTCGACGCTGTAGATCGTGGTCGCCGCAATCATCGTGATGCCGCAGGTCACCGCGTAGCTGACGGTGTGGAAGATCGGGCCGGAATGGGTCGCGCAGCAAAAGAAGTTGGCGAGCATCAGCGTGACGAATTGCGGCGAGCGCACCGCCTGCCCCACCGTCATCTCGCCTTGCGCATCGGCCGACGCCGCCTCGGCGCCGCCAGCTTCGAGCGCCGGCGGCCGCCGCACCAGCAGCGCCGCCGGGATCATCCGCGCGGCGACGACCGCTGCGATGATCAGCATCGCGCCGCGCCAGTCGTGGATCGTCACCAGCCACGCCGCCAGCGGCGCCATCGTCAGCGGCGCCATTCCCATGCCGGCAGACACCAGCGAAACCGCAAGGCCCCGCCCGGTATCGAACCAACCAGTGACGCAGGCCATCATCGGCGCGAAAACCGCGGCCGTGGCGGCGCCGACCAGCGCACCGAACAGCAACTGGAACTCGATCAGCGAACCAGCGCGGCTGGCGAGCGCAAGGCTGGCCGCGAGCATCACCGATCCGGTCAGCACCACGGGGCGCGGACCGAACCTGTCGGCCAGATTGCCCCACAGCATGCTGGCCGCGGCCATCGCCAGGAAGCCGATCGTCATCGCGGTGGATATCCCGGTGACCGACCAGTCGGTGTCCTGCGACATCGGCCTGATCAGCACCGGCAGTGAGAACATCGCACCGGCCGCGACGCAGCCAAGCACACCGCCGGCCGCAACGATCACCCAACGATAGGACTGGTTCATGGTCGTTTCCGTGTTGCGCGAGCGTTTGCCGCGTCATTGCGAGGAGCACCCGGATCGGCGCGATGCGCCGTCCGGGCACAGGCTCCGCGACGAAACAATCCAGCTCAGCGCGCGAAGCTGGATCGCTTCGCTCGCAATGACGCTGAAAGACTTGCGCGAAAGAACTGGGTCTCCCGTGCTCCGAGGACGAAGCGACCCCGCCGCGGCCGACATTGGGCCGGCGACTTTTTTGCCGGCCCCGCGCCGCCGTCAGGCCGACGCCGGCAGCGTGTTGATCATCCACGGGATGCCGAAGCGGTCGATCAGCGAACCGAACCCAGGCGACCAGAACGTTTCGCCGAACGGCATCATCGGCTTGCCGCCCTCGGACAATTGCTCGTACCAGCGCTGCGCCTCGGCCTTGTCCTCCGTGTGCAGGGTGACGTCGAAACCGTTCTTCGGCTTGTCGATGTTCGGAGCCCAGCCGGTGTCCATGTCGGCGCCCATCAGCGCCTGATCGCCGACCTCGAGCCAGCAGTGCATCAGCCAAGTCTTGTACTTCGGATCGGTGACCGGCATCTCCGGCGGCGCGTCACTATAGGGGAACGCGGCCGTGATCTTGCCGCCCAGCACCTTTGCGTAGAACTCGAACGCCTCGCGGCACTGCCCCTGGAAGCTCAGGCTGGTCACGATCTTCATACGATGCTCCTCCCGTTCGACATGGCGCGGTCGATGCCGCGCGGGCTGCGCCCACCGGGACCCGCCCCTGACGGCGCTTGATCCCGCCGAATTAGGTTGATATCAACGTATATTGCTCCCCGCTTGTCAAGAGCCGTTCTCAGATGCGCGCATCGGCCGAACCCAGTTTCGAAACCACGCTGCTGGTGCGTGATAGCTGCCTGTGCCTGCACGCCCAGCGCGCAGCGCGGGCGCTGGCACGGCGGTTCGACCTCGCGCTGAAACCGGCCGGGCTCACCAGCGGTCAGTTCTCGCTGCTGATGTCCCTGAACCGGCCGCAGCCAGCCCCGCTCGGCAGCGTCGCCGCATTGCTGGCGATGGACCGCACCACGCTGACGGCGAACCTGAAGCCGCTGGAGCGGCGCAATCTGCTCGAAGTGCTGATCGATCCGGCCGACCGGCGCGCCAGGCTGCTACGGCTGACGCCTACGGGGCGCAAGACGCTGGCCGCGGCGGTGCCGATCTGGCGCAAGCTCCATGCGGAAATCGAAGCCGACCTCACCGATGCCGACGGCCTTCGTACCCAACTGAATGTCCTCGGCCGCCTCGACGGGACCGTCACCTGAGGGGCCGATAGCCTTGTTCTACTACGACAGCCTCAAACGCAGTCGCTGACGCGCAGCGACCGCGCGCACGCGACGCTCACTCGTCGTCATCATCATCGTCGTCATCGTCATCGGCGCCGTGGCGCTTCTGGTCGTCCCACAGCTTGCGATAGACGCCGTTCTTGGCCAGCAGCTCCTGGTGCGTGCCGCGCTCGATCGCCTGGCCGTTCGAAACGACGACGATCTCGTCCATCTCGACCACGCTGGTCAGGCGGTGGGTCGAGAAGATCATGGTGCGGCCGCGCGCCAGCTTCATCAACGTCTTGTTGATCGCCGCCTCGGTGGTCTGGTCCAGCGCCGAGGTCGCCTCGTCGAGCAGCAGCACCGAGGGATTCCGCACGATCGCGCGGGCGATCGCAATGCGCTGACGCTGGCCGCCGGACAGCGTGTCACCACGCTCGCCGACGACGGTGTCGTATTTCTCCGGCAGACTCATGATGAAGCGGTGAATCTCGGCCTTCTTGGCCGCCTGCTCGACCTCGGCGTCGGTCGCCCCCTCCTTGCCGAGCCGGATGTTGTCGCGGATCGACATGTTGAACAGCATGTTCTCCTGGAACACCACCGCCATGCTCCGGCGCAGCGATTCCAGCGTCACGTTGCGGATGTCGACGCCGTCGACCGCGACCCGCCCCTCGGTCGGATCGTACAGCCGCAGCACCATATTGAGCAGCGTGCTCTTGCCCGACCCGCTGGGGCCGACGATGGCGATGGTCTTGCCGGCCGTCAGCTTCAGGCTGAAATTGTCGATCACCGGCCGCTCGGCGCCCTCATAGGCGAACGACACCCGCTCGAAAGCGATGTTGTCGGTGATCCGCGGCAGCTCGGCCGCGCCCGGACGATCGGCGATCGGGGTCTTCTCGTCGAGCAGCTCCTCCATGTGACGCACCGCGGCGGCGGCCTGGATCGACACCGGGATGAACTGCATCAAGTGAGCGATGTTGTAGGAGACTTCCCAGAATGCGCTCTCGAAAGTGACGAAGGTGCCGACGGTGATCTGGCCGGTGGTCGCCAGATAGGCGCCGATCGCCAGCACCACCAGATGCAGCATCAGCACCGACACGGTCACCGAACGCTCGACCATCGAGGTCAGGAAGGTGGCCTGCGCCATCTTCTGCCGGGTCGCCTGATTGCGCAGCGTGAAGAAGCCGAACATCTTGCGCTGCAGGCTGAACGCCTTGACCACGGCCTGGGCGCCGATGTTCTCCTGCACCACGCCGAGCATCCCGGCCTCCTGGACCTTCTGCTCGTAGTTCGCCTGCACCGCCTTCGGCGTGAGGATGCGCGGACCGATCAGCGTGATCGGGAAGATCAGCAGCGCCACCACCGCGAGCTGCCAGTTCAGAAACAGCATCAGGATGACGCCGGCGATCAATTCGAGGAACGGCAGCAGCGCGGTGTTGGCGAGGATCTCGACCACCCGCGAGAACGCCGCCATATCGATCGAAAATCGCGACAGGATTTCGCCCCGCTTGGTGCGGGCAAAATAGCCGGCAGGCAGGCGCTGGGCGTGGTCGAACAGCCGGGTGCGGACATCGGCGATCACCGCCGCCGAGAGCCGGGCGTCCCAGCGCTCGTACCACACCGCCACGATCGAGGTGATGACCCCAGCGACGCCAAGGATCGACAGGATCTTATACAGCTCGTGGAAGTCCTCCTCACCGAGCGCGTCGTCGATCAGGAACTTGAGGCTGAGCGGCATGATGACGTTGAACAGGGTTTCGACGACCACGCCGAACACCACGAAGGCCAACATCTTCTTGTAGTTGGTGACCACCGGCCGGATGAACCGGATGATTGTCGCGAACGCTCCCGCGGCCTGGCGGGCGGTGAAGACGACGAGTTCCTCCTCGTCGTCGTCGTCATCTTCCTCGTCGTCCTCGTCGTCGTCGTCGTCGCTGTCGCTGGGCGGAGCGGCGGCCGCGACCTTGTCGGCGATCAATTGCTTCACCGGCGGCTTGGTGGTCGGCACCACAGGCGCCGCCGAGCCGACCGGCATCGCGAATTTTTCGTCGAGCGGCGAGATCGGTGCAGCGCCTTCGCCGCTCGCGGCGCCGGTCGCCGGCGGCGTCGCTGCGGGAATGTCGTCCGGCCGCGAGTCCGGATTGGCAGGAGGCTCAGGCTTGCGCGCCATGAATCGAGACCGTCGGGTGGCAGGACCGCACAACTACAATGAGCGGCGCCGTGACTCGTTCGAGCCACGGCGCCGGATTTTCCAACGCGGACAGGGGCCGCGCGCAAGCCGGACGGTCAGTCGCCGTCGTCCTCGTCGTGGACCTTGTCGAAGAACGAGTAGCGCAGGCTGTCGGCGTCGCTGTACCAATGGCCGGGGCCCCGGCCCGCCTTCATCGCCAACTCCCACAGCGCGTCACCGCAATCGTTGCGGTGCATCGACAGATCGAAGCCGTTGGCGAAGAACAGTTCCGACCATTCCCACCAGGTGCCGAGCTTCTTCACCCCGCGCAACAGGTCGTAACGGTCGATCACGCGCGGATCCATATCGCTGGTCACCGAGCCGAACACCAGACCGGTGCGCGCGACGCGGCGCAGCTCGCGGATCGCCTTGACGGCGCGGCTGTCGGCGACATGGCACAGGCTGGTCTCGAACACGAAGTCGAACGCCTCGTCCTCGAACGGCAGGTCGAGGATCGATCCGAGCTTGTTGTACGGCTTCACCGCCTCGGGAGTCTTGCCGTGGATGTAACGGTTGTTTTCGACCCCGTAAGCATCGATGCCCCGTTCGCGCAGCGCGCCGACCAGCTCGCCGCTGGCGGCGCCGGCGACCAGCAGCTTGATGCCGCGCGGCCGGTTCCACACGGTGTCGATGGTCTGCATCAGATAATCCGGGTCGGTGAACCGGCTCCAGACCTCGCGATACGGCCCCTGGCCGCGATAGTTCTCGAAATAGTCGCGGTCGATTTTGTCGGACACCGGCTTGCCGTCCTGGGCGCGGGCCCGACGCAGCTTCATCGTCTCGGTGACGATGATGTCGGTGGCGGCGTCCGAGGAGTCGAGCAGACCGTTCAGCGTCGAATCGAACAGATAGTCGCCGACGATCACGAAGCCCGGATGGTTCTTCGGCTCGGGGCGATGGTTGGTCATCACATCGCGCACCGGCAGGCCGCCGGGAATGCAGTTCACCGACGACAGCCAGCGATGGGTCTTGCCTTCGAGGAAATGCCCGCGGACGTCGCCGAGCTCGGCCGGCAGCGACTTCAGCGCCAGCTCGATCAGCTCCTTGTCGGTCAGGTTGGAGAACGCAAGCGCATCCGAGCCGGCGATCAGGAAGTTCAGCACGCCGTATTTGCCGACGTCGTGGCGCGAGCCTTCGTTGTAGACGCAGCAGCCGCCGAACGCTTCCGACATGAACCAGGAGCCCGGGATCTTGTCGCCCCAGAACGGCGAGTCGAACAGCAGCGAGATCCGCAGGTAATGCGCCGGGCGGTCGAAATAAGCGACGTGCTTGACCATCGCCTTGCGGAGCTGTTCGTTGCCCCAGCTCAACGTGGCGAGCCAATTGTGCGGCAGGCACATCAGCACCAGATCGAAGTCGCGCGTCTCCGGCCCCTTGCCGTTCATCATGTTCAATTCGTAGCGCCCGGTCTCGGTCTTGCCGACCTTGAGGACGCGGTGGTTGAACTGGATGTCGGCGTCGATCTCCGAGCGCAGGCACTCGATCAGTTGTTCGTTGCCGTTCTGGATCGAATACAGGCCGATATAGCCGTCGATATCCATCACGAAGTTCTTGAGCGCGTTGAGGCCGTTGGTGTTGTGGCTCTCGGTCGCGATATCGGACTTCGCCATCACCTTGAAGAACCGCTTGGCGGTCGGGTCCTCGATCTCCTGGTCGAGCAACTGCTCGCAATTGGTCCAGGCCCAGGGATGGTCGTTGTCGTGGGCGCCGACGCCTTCGTAATACTGGGTCGGCGTCATCTGCCGGCTGCACTTGTTGCGGAACGCGACGATCGCCTCGGCGGTCTTGTCGCCGTACTTCTTGCGCATTCCGGGCACGTCGTTGAGAAGCTCGCCGTCGAGCTGCACCTGCTCGGCGTCCATCGGAATGGTCTGCAGCCCGAAATGCTGCACCAGTTCCCGCAGCGGATCCGGCCCGGTCATCGAGTAGTCGTACAATTCGGCGACGCCGGCCTCGTACATCGCAGGCGCTGTGTCGAATTTCTGGGTGACGATTTTGCCGCCGAGCCGGTCGGAGGCTTCGAAGATGGTGACCTTGCAAAGGCCGCCGAGCTTCCGTTTCAGATACCAGGCGCTCATCAGACCGCCCGGGCCGCCACCTACGATTGCAAGATCAAACATGGTGCTCTTTCAACATCCCCGCGGCTTCCGATCGCCGCGCAGCGTGTTTTGCTCCGCGCCTTCGGTCAAGGCGTGATTCTCCGAGAAAATCCGCGTGACGTCAGCGAGTTGGGGCTGATTTGGCGTGGAATCGGCGCCCCTGTGCCGGATTCGACGTTCGCAGGACAGGAAGACGCTTTTCACCTGAAGGGAAGATGAACAACCGGTAAGGTAGCCAGCAAAACCCAGCGGGACCGGGCAGATATGAGAAGGGCCGGCGCGAGGCCGGCCCTTCTTGTCGAGATTGACTAGCAGAAGCGAGCGTCACTCTACCGGCGGCAGCGACAGCGGTTCGGCTTCCGGCGCGGCGGCCGGAACGATCGCCGCCTGCTTCTCGCGTTCGTCGAGGATCAGCCGGTCGCGCTTCATCGCCACTTCGCGGATCTTGGCCATCGAGGCGCCAGTACCCGCCGGGATCAGCCGGCCGACGATGACGTTTTCCTTGAGACCTTCCAGCGGATCCACCTTGCCGTTGACCGCGGCTTCGGTGAGCACCCGGGTGGTCTCCTGGAACGAAGCCGCCGAGAAGAACGAGCGGGTCTGCAACGACGCCTTGGTGATGCCGAGCAGCACCGGGTTGCCGGTGGCGGGCTTCTTGCCCTCCTCGACCGCCTTGGCGTTGACCGCGTTGAACTCGATCTTGTCGACCTGCTCGCCCGAGATCATGTCGGTGTCGCCCTGGTCGGTGATCTCGATCTTCTGCAGCATCTGGCGAACGATCACCTCGATGTGCTTGTCGTTGATCAACACGCCCTGGAGTCGATAGACCTCCTGGATTTCGTTGACCAGATAGGCCGCGAGTTCCTCGATGCCCTTGATCGCCAGGATGTCGTGCGGCGCCGGATTGCCCTCGACGATGAAGTCGCCCTTTTCGACGACGTCGCCGTCCTGCAAGTGGATGTGCTTGCCCTTCGGGATCAGGTACTCGCGCGCTTCCTCGTTCTTGTCGAGCGGCTCGATCGAGAGCCGGCGCTTGTTCTTGTAGTCGCGACCGAACCGGATGGTGCCGGCGATCTCGGCGATGATCGCCGCATCCTTCGGCCGCCGCGCTTCGAACAGCTCCGCCACCCGCGGCAGACCGCCGGTGATGTCGCGGGTCTTGGCGCTCTCGGTCGAGATACGCGCCAGGATGTCGCCGGGCTTGACCTGGGCGCCGACGTCGACCGACAGAATGGCGTCGACCGACAGCATGTAACGGGCGTCGCCGCCGCGCGCCAGCTTCAGCACCTTGCCGTCCTTGCCCTTGATCACGATCGCCGGACGCAGGTCCGCGCCGCCGCGGCTCGAACGCCAGTCGATGACGATACGCTTGGCGATACCGGTCGACTCGTCGAGCGTTTCGGAGATCGACTGATCCTCGATCAGATCCTCGAAGTCGATGGTACCCTCGACCTCGGTCAGGATCGGCCGGGTGTACGGATCCCACTCGGCGATGCGCTGGCCGCGCTTGACCATGTCGCCCTCGTCGACGTGCACGCGCGCGCCGTACTGGATGCGATGGGTCGCACGCTCGGTGCCGTCCGGATCGACGATCGCGATCACCATGTTGCGGACCATCGCGACATTGTGGCCTTCGCCGTTGCGGGCGATGGCGCGGTTCTTGATCACGATCTTGCCGTCGAAGTTCGACTCGATCACCGACTGCTCGTTGATCTGCGCCGCGCCGCCGATGTGGAAGGTACGCATCGTGAGCTGGGTGCCCGGCTCGCCGATCGACTGCGCTGCGATCACGCCGACCGCCTCGCCGTGGTTGACCGGGGTGCCGCGGGCGAGATCGCGCCCGTAGCACTTGCCGCAGATGCCGTTGACCAGCTCGCAGGTCAGCGCCGAGCGGATCTTCACTTCCTGCACGCCGGCCTGGTGGATCGCCTCGACGTCCCGCTCCTCCATCAGATCGCCGCGCTTGACGATGATCTCGTTGGTGGCCGGGTCGCGCACGTCCTCGCCCGCGGTGCGGCCGAGGATACGGCTGCCCAGCGAAGCGACCACGGTGCCGGCGTCGACGATCGCCCGCATCTTGATGCCGAGCGAGGTGCCGCAGTCGGCCTGCGTGATGATGCAGTCCTGCGCCACGTCGACCAGACGCCGGGTCAGGTAACCCGAGTTCGCGGTCTTCAGCGCGGTGTCGGCCAGACCCTTACGGGCGCCGTGGGTCGAGTTGAAGTACTCGAGAACCGACAGACCTTCCTTGAAGTTGGAGATGATCGGCGTCTCGATGATCTCACCCGACGGCTTGGCCATCAGGCCGCGCATACCGGCGAGCTGACGCATCTGCGCGGGCGAACCACGCGCACCGGAGTGGGCCATCATGTAGATCGAGTTGACCTGCTGTTCGGAGCCGTCCGGCGCCTTCCGAA
The DNA here is from genome assembly GCF_010906995.1 of Rhodopseudomonas sp. WA056. NCBI lineage: Bacteria > Pseudomonadati > Pseudomonadota > Alphaproteobacteria > Hyphomicrobiales > Nitrobacteraceae > Rhodopseudomonas > Rhodopseudomonas sp. WA056. Next base: position 84,623 of record NZ_QPFS01000003.1, read on the forward strand.
CCGCGGAGATCTCCTTCATCATCTCCTTGGCGATTTCTTCGGTGGCCTTCGACCAGGCGTCGACCACCTTGTTGTACTTCTCGCCGTGGGTGATCAGACCGTCATTGTACTGCTGCTCGAAATCCTTCGCCAGGGTGCGGGTCGAGTCGACGATCTTCCACTTCGAGCCCGGCACGACCATGTCGTCCTTGCCGAACGAGATGCCGGCCTTGAACGCGTTGAAGAAGCCGAGCGCCATGATCCGGTCGCAGAAGATCACCGTCTCCTTCTGACCGCAGTGGCGATAGACCTGATCGATGACGCCGGAGATCTCGCGCTTGGTCATCAGCTTGTTGATGACGTCGAACGGCAGCTTCGGCGACTTCGGCAGCACCTGGCCGAGCAGGATGCGGCCGGCGGTGGTCTCCAGCAGACGGACCGTCTCCTGGCCCTCCTCGTTGGTCCAGTGCCAGCGATACCTGATCTTGGTGTGGAGGTGGATGACCTTCGAGTACAGCGCGTGCTCGAGCTCGGCGAGATCGCCGAACACCTTGCCCTCGCCCGGCAGCCCTTCCCGCATGATCGACAGGTAGTACAGGCCGAGCACGATGTCCTGCGACGGCACGATGATCGGCTGGCCGTTCGCCGGATGCAGGATGTTGTTGGTCGACATCATCAGCACGCGCGCTTCGAGCTGCGCTTCGAGCGACAGCGGAACGTGCACGGCCATCTGGTCGCCGTCGAAGTCGGCGTTGAACGCCGAGCAAACCAGCGGATGGAGCTGGATCGCCTTGCCCTCGATCAGCACCGGCTCGAACGCCTGAATGCCGAGGCGATGCAGGGTCGGCGCGCGGTTCAGCAGCACCGGATGTTCGCGGATCACCTCGTCGAGGATGTCCCAAACCTCCGGCCGCTCCTTTTCGACCAGCTTCTTGGCCTGCTTGACGGTGGTCGACAGGCCCTTGGCATCGAGCCGCGAATAGATGAACGGCTTGAACAGTTCGAGCGCCATCTTCTTCGGCAGGCCGCACTGGTGCAGCTTGAGTTCCGGACCGACCACGATCACCGAACGGCCCGAATAGTCGACGCGCTTGCCGAGCAGGTTCTGACGGAACCGGCCCTGCTTGCCCTTCAGCATGTCGGCGAGCGACTTCAGCGGGCGCTTGTTGGCGCCGGTGATGACGCGGCCGCGGCGGCCGTTGTCGAACAGCGCGTCCACGGCCTCCTGCAGCATGCGCTTTTCGTTGCGGATGATGATGTCCGGCGCGCGCAGCTCCATCAGCCGCTTCAGGCGGTTGTTACGGTTGATGACGCGGCGATACAGGTCGTTGAGGTCCGAGGTCGCGAACCGGCCGCCGTCGAGCGGCACCAGCGGACGCAGGTCCGGCGGGATCACCGGCACGACCGTGAGGATCATCCACTCCGGCTTGTTGCCGGAATAGCGGAACGCTTCGACGATCTTCAGGCGCTTGGCGAGCTTCTTGTGCTTGATGTCCGAATCCGTCTCGGCCATCTCGGCGCGGAGCTGCGCGTCGATCTTTTCGAGCTCGAGACCCTTCAGCAGTTCGCGGATCGCCTCGGCGCCGATCATGGCGGTGAACGAATCCTGGCCGTACTGATCCTGGGCGCGCAGGTATTCCTCCTCCGACAGGAGCTGACGCTCCTTGAGGTCGGTGAGGCCCGGCTCCAGCACGACGTAGTATTCGAAGTACAGAATCCGCTCGAGGTCCTTCAGCGTCATGTCGAGCAGTTGCCCGATCCGCGACGGCAGGGACTTCAGGAACCAGATGTGGGCGACCGGCGCGGCCAGCTCGATGTGGCCCATGCGCTCGCGACGGACGCGCGACAGCGTCACTTCGACCGAGCACTTCTCGCAGATGATGCCCTTGTACTTCATCCGCTTGTACTTGCCGCACAAGCACTCGTAATCCTTGATCGGCCCGAAGATGCGGGCGCAGAACAGGCCGTCGCGCTCGGGCTTGAAGGTGCGGTAGTTGATGGTTTCCGGCTTCTTGATCTCGCCGTAAGACCACGACAGAATCTTCTCCGGCGACGCGATCGAAATCCGGATCTGGTCGAAGACCTGAGCCGGCGTCGTCGGATTGAACAGATTCATAATCTCTTGGTTCATCCCGTTCTCCTTCGGAGAAAGCGAGTAGCGAATGGCGAGTAGCGAATAGTCCGCTCGTCTCGCCGTCCCTGCACACCCGCCTCTATGCTATTCGCCATTCGCTAATCGCAACTCGTTGGCGCGACCGAAGCCGCGCCAACCGCACATCATTCGGCCGCCTCGGCCGGGGGCGCGTTGCCCAGCTTGGAATTGTGCAGGTCGACGTTGAGGCCGAGCGAGCGCATTTCCTTGACGAGCACGTTGAACGATTCCGGGATACCGGCCTCGAACGTGTCGTCGCCGCGCACGATCGCCTCGTACACCTTGGTGCGGCCGGCGACGTCGTCCGACTTCACCGTCAGCATTTCCTGCAGCGTATAGGCCGCGCCGTAAGCCTCGAGCGCCCACACCTCCATTTCGCCGAAGCGCTGGCCGCCGAACTGCGCCTTGCCGCCCAGCGGCTGCTGGGTGACGAGCGAGTACGGACCGATCGACCGGGCGTGGATCTTGTCGTCCACGAGGTGATGCAGCTTCAGCATGTAGATGTAGCCGACGGTGACGCGGCGATCGAACTGATCGCCGGTGCGGCCGTCGTAGACGGTCGACTGCCCCGAGGCGTCGAAGCCCGCGAGCTTCAGCATCTCCTCGATGTCGGCTTCCTTGGCGCCGTCGAACACCGGGGTCGCGATCGGCACGCCATGGCGCAGATTGCGGCCGAGCTCGAGCAGCTCGCCATCGTCGAGCGACTTGATGGTCTCGTCCTCGCCGTAGATCTTTCGCAGGGTCTCGCGCAGCGGCTTGAGATCCTGGCTCTGGTAGTAGGTGTCGATGGTCTGGCCGATGCGCTTGCCGAGGCCCGCGCACGCCCAGCCGAGATGCGTCTCGAGGATCTGACCGACGTTCATGCGGCTCGGCACGCCGAGCGGGTTGAGCACGATGTCGGCGTGGGTACCGTCCTCCAGGAACGGCATGTCCTCGATCGGCACGATCTTCGACACCACGCCCTTGTTGCCGTGGCGGCCGGCCATCTTGTCGCCCGGCTGGATCTTGCGCTTCACCGCGACGAAGACCTTGACCATCTTCATCACGCCGGGCGGCAGTTCGTCGCCGCGCTGAAGCTTCTCGACCTTGTCGAGGAAGCGCTGTTCGAGGCCCTTCTTCGACTCGTCGTACTGCTTCCGCATGGCCTCGATTTCGGCCATCAGCTTGTCGTTCGGCGCCGCGAACAGCCACCACTGCGACTTCGGATATTCCTCGAGCACCGCGCGGGTGATCTTGGTGTCCTTCTTGAAGCCCTTCGGTCCGGCGATGCCCTGGCGGCCGTCGAGCAGGTCGGCGAGACGGCCGTAGACGTTACGGTCGAGAATCGCCTGCTCGTCGTCGCGGTCCTTGGCGAGCCGTTCGATCTCTTCCCGCTCGATCGCCAGCGCACGTTCGTCCTTGTCGACGCCGTGGCGGTTGAACACGCGGACTTCGACGATGGTGCCCTGCACGCCCGGCGGCACCCGCAAGCTGGTGTCGCGAACGTCCGAGGCCTTTTCGCCGAAGATGGCGCGCAGCAGCTTTTCTTCCGGCGTCATCGGGCTTTCGCCCTTCGGCGTGATCTTGCCGACCAGGATGTCGCCGGCGCGAACTTCGGCGCCGATGTAGACGATACCGGCTTCGTCGAGGTTCTTCAGCGCTTCTTCCGAGACGTTCGGAATGTCGCGGGTGATTTCCTCGGGACCGAGCTTGGTGTCGCGCGCCATCACCTCGAATTCCTCGATGTGAATCGAGGTGAAGACGTCTTCCTTCACGATCCGCTCGGAGAGCAGGATCGAGTCTTCGAAGTTGTAGCCGTTCCACGGCATGAACGCGACCAGCACGTTGCGGCCCAGCGCCAGCTCGCCGAGATCGGTCGACGGACCGTCGGCGATGATGTCGCCCTTCTTGACGTGGTCGCCGACCTTCACCAGCGGACGCTGGTTGATGCAGGTCGACTGGTTGGAGCGCTGGTACTTCATCAGCCGGTAGATATCGACGCCCGACTTGGTCGGATCGAGATCCTCGGTGGCGCGGATCACGACGCGGGTGGCGTCGATCTGGTCGATGATGCCGGTGCGGCGCGCGGCGATCGCCGCGCCCGAGTCACGGGCGACCACGCCTTCCATGCCGGTGCCGACGAACGGCGCCTCGGCGCGAACCAGCGGCACCGCCTGGCGCTGCATGTTCGAGCCCATCAGCGCGCGGTTGGCGTCGTCGTTCTCGAGGAACGGGATCAGCGCCGCGGCGACCGAAACGAGCTGCTTCGGCGACACGTCCATGTAGTCGACCTGGTCGGCCGGGATCAGCACGACGTCGCGGGTGCCGCCGGCGCGGCAGACGATCAGGTCGTCGGTGAAGCGGCCCTTGGCGTCGAGCGGCACGTTGGCCTGCGCGACCGCGTAACGCCCCTCCTCCATCGCCGAGAGGTAGACCACCTCGTCGGTGACATGGCCATCCTTGACCCTGCGATACGGGGTCTCGACGAAGCCGTACTTGTTCACACGGGCGAAGGTCGCCAGCGAGTTGATCAGACCGATGTTCGGACCTTCCGGCGTCTCGATCGGGCAGATCCGGCCGTAATGGGTCGGATGCACGTCGCGGACTTCGAAGCCGGCGCGCTCGCGGGTCAGACCGCCCGGGCCGAGCGCCGACAGGCGCCGCTTGTGGGTGATCTCCGACAGCGGATTGGTCTGGTCCATGAACTGCGAGAGCTGCGACGAGCCGAAGAACTCGCGCACCGCCGCCGCCGCCGGCTTGGCGTTGATCAGGTCCTGCGGCATCACGGTGTCGATGTCGACCGAGCTCATCCGCTCCTTGATGGCGCGCTCCATGCGGAGCAGACCGATGCGGTACTGGTTCTCCATCAGTTCGCCGACCGAGCGCACCCGGCGGTTGCCGAGGTGGTCGATGTCGTCGATCTCGCCCTTGCCGTCCCGCAGGCCGACCAGGGTCTTGATCACCGCCAGGATGTCCTCCTTGCGCAGCGTGCGATGGGTGTCGGGCGCATCGAGGTCGAGGCGCATGTTCATCTTGACGCGGCCGACCGCCGACAGGTCGTAGCGCTCGGCGTCGAAGAACAGCGACTGGAACATGTTCTGCGCGGATTCCAGCGTCGGCGGCTCGCCCGGACGCATCACCCGGTAGATGTCGAACAGCGCGTCCTCGCGCGTCATGTTCTTGTCGACGTTGAGGGTGTTGCGGATGTAGGGGCCGACATTGACGTGGTCGATGTCGAGCAGCGGCAGCTCCTTGTAGCCCTGCTCGTTGAGCATCTTCAGGGCCTTGTCGGTGATCTCCTCACCGGCTTCCGCGTAGATTTCGCCGGTCTTCGGGTTGACCAGATCCTCGGCGAGGTAGTTGCCGACGAGCTCCTCGTCGGACATCCGCAGCGCCTTGAGCCCCTTCTCCTGGAGCTGGCGGGCGGCGCGCACGGTCAGCTTCTTGCCGGCCTCGAGCACGACCTTGCCGGTGTCGGCATCGATCAGGTCGTTGACGGTCGAATAGCCACGGAAGCGGTTGACGTCGAACGGCACGCGCCAGCCGTCCTTGGTGCGCTTGTAGAGGATCTTGTTGTAGAAGGTCGACAGGATCTCTTCGCCGTCGAGGCCGAGGGCGAACATCAGCGACGTCACCGGCAGCTTGCGGCGACGGTCGATACGCGCATAGACGATGTCCTTGGCGTCGAACTCGATGTCGAGCCAGGAACCGCGATACGGGATGATGCGGGCGGCGAACAGCAGCTTGCCCGACGAGTGGGTCTTGCCCTTGTCGTGGTCGAAGAACACGCCCGGCGACCGGTGCATCTGCGAGACGATCACGCGCTCGGTGCCGTTGACGATGAAGGTACCGTTCATCGTCATCAGCGGGATGTCGCCCATGTAGACATCCTGCTCCTTGATGTCCTTGACGGAGCGGGCGCCGGTTTCCTCGTCGATATCGAACACGATGAGGCGCAGCGTCACCTTCAGCGGCGCGGCGTAGGTCATGCCGCGCTGGCGGCACTCGTCGACGTCGTACTTCGGCGGCTCGAATTCGTAGCGCACGAATTCGAGCATTGAGGCGTTGGAGAAGTCCGAGATCGGGAACACCGACCGGAACACCGCCTGCAGACCCTCGTCAGGCCGCCCGCCGGGCGGCTCGGCGACCATCAGGAACTGGTCGTAGGACGCCTTCTGAACCTCGATGAGGTTCGGCATCTCCGCGACTTCCCGGATGTGACCGAAAAACTTGCGAACGCGTTTGCGACCGGTGAACGTCTGCTGCGCCATCGTGGCCTCTCGTTTCGTCGCCCGGCGGGGCGAACCGTCCGGAGCGCGAGCCGCCTCGCCCCCGGGTTGAATACCGAACATCCGAAATTCAGGAGCCCGATTTCAGGAACAAAGTCCTAAGTCGGCTCAACACTAATTCCGAACGCAAAATGACGCGCGGGGCGCTGCCGCACCCGCCCGTCGAAATCTCGTCGTTACAGACCGAAAAAGCCCGAAATTGCCGATTCTCCTAAAGGCTGCGCGGACACGTTACCACGCCCATCGCGCCCGCGCTTTCGTGCTGCCGCACCAATATGGGACGGCAATGTGGAGATTCGAGGGGTTGTCCCCGCGCCTTTCCACACATTCCTGTGACGGCTCGTCCGGGCACACCGCAGCCCGCCCTGCCGTTGCCGCCCGGACCCAGAGGGCCCGAACCGCGATCGTGCCGGACCCGGGGAGACCCGGGCCCGGCCAAACCGATCGGCTTACTTGAGCTCGACCTTGGCGCCAGCCTTCTCGAGCTGGGCCTTGATCTTCTCGGCTTCTTCCTTGTTGACGCCTTCCTTGAGCGGCTTCGGAGCGCCTTCGACCAGATCCTTGGCTTCCTTGAGGCCCAGGCCGGTGATGGCGCGGACTTCCTTGATCACCTCGATCTTCTTGTCGCCGGCCGAGGCCAGCACAACGGTGAAGTCGGTCTTCTCTTCCGCCGGAGCGGCAGCGCCACCGGCCGGAGCAGCGGCAACCGCGACGGCCGCAGCGGCCGAGACGCCCCACTTCTCTTCGAGCATCTTGGCGAGCTCAGCGGCTTCGAGCACGGTGAGGCTCGACAGGTCGTCAACAATCTTCTGCAGATCAGCCATTGAATCAGTTCCTTACGGGTATCAGTTCGAACCAGGGTTGATTGGGAGTGAAGCGTCAGGCCGCTTCGCTTTTGGAGGCATAGGCCTGAACCACGCGAGCCAGCTTGGCAGCCGGAGCAGTGGTGACCTGCGCGATCTTGGTCGCCGGGGCCTGGACGAGGCCGACCAGCTTGGCACGCAGTTCATCGAGCGACGGCAGCGAGGCGAGCGCCTTCACACCATCGACGTTCAGGACGGTTTTGCCCATCGAACCGCCGAGAATGACGAACTTTTCGTTCGCCTTGGCGAATTCGACGGCCACCTTCGGCGCCGCGACCGGATCGCTGGAAGTTGCGATCACCGTCGGCCCCTTCAACAGGGAGCCGATGGCTGCGACGTCGGTGCCTTCAAGAGCAATTTTGGCGAGACGGTTCTTCGAGACCTTCACCGAGGCGCCCGCCTGCTTCATCTGCTGGCGCAGCTTCTGCATCTGGGCAACGGTGAGGCCGGAATAGTGAGCGACGATCGCGACGCTGGTGGTCTGGAACAGACCGTTCAGCGATTCGACCGCCTCCTTTTTTGCCGCTCTTTCCACAGCAAGCTCTCTCCGGTTGGCGGTCTCTGCGAACAGGACCACCGGGTTACACCCACCGTCCCGCTCCAACCCGACCCCGAGGCAAAAGCCTCCAAGGACACGCGGGGCGAGACGATCGTGAATTGCCTGCCCTCCCGTACCGGCTTCGGCTGATCGCCATCGCCCGCGCGGGGTGTCGAGGTTCGAACCCACTCCGCATCCCGCCGCGCAGAGCGTCGGGACACAAAATCCGGTTTTCACCCATCTATGCAGGCCATACGATTAAGCCTCTGAGGAAACGATCGCTTCCACTTCGGCGCCTGCAGTCTTGGACAGGACCGAGATCGTCTGGCAAACAGTCCGGCGAGCCGGCCTGTCGACCTTTCCGATCCCTGCCCGCATTCCGATCCAGTGACAGTATTCCGCATCCTTCAGCGATCCGGGTGGATGAGTTGAAGGAAGGGACTCCTATCGATCAGGTCATTGGAATGCGCGCATAGACGCGCCAGCCACAGCCGGCACGTCCGGAGCGGGGTGTTTAGCGAGTCTTAATGCGCTTGCCAAGAGCAAACTTGGCCAGTCGGCACGATTTTGGCATAGCGGGTCCGCACAACCTTGGACCGCCCTGGCAACAATTGAGTGAATCCTGCCGGATCGGGCCGCGCGACGCAAGCGGCCCGCGCACGCCGGACCGGCGCCAAGGCGCGCTCGCCAGCAGAAAGACCGGCCTCAGCTCACCTTCCACCAGACGATGCAGCATTGCGGTTATGTCGATGTCGGCGCTACGGTTTCGGTCAGCCCTGTGGGGCCTCGACCGGATATGGCAGCGGCCTCCCCTCGAAATACGCGGCCAGATTGGCGATCACGCAATCCTGCATGGCGACGTGCGCCTCCTGGGTATGCCCGCCGATATGCGGCGTCAGCACCACGTTGGGAAACTCGGCCAGCGCATCCGGCGCGTAAGGCTCCTGCGCGTAGACGTCGAGGCCGGCGCCCGCGATGGTGCCGTCGGCAAGCGCGGCGATCAGCGCCGGCTGATCGATCACCGAGCCGCGTGAGATGTTGACCAGCACCCCATTCGACCCGAGTCGCCGCAGCATCCCGGCATCGATGATGTTCTCGGTATCGGGACCGGCGCGGACGGCGACCAGCAGCACGTCGCACCACGCCACCAGTTCGGCGAGGCTACCGATGTAGGCATAGGGCACGTCGTGGCGGCTGCGACTGTGATAGGCGACCTCGGTCTCGAAACCGGCGACCCGCGCGGCGATCTTGCGGCCGATTTCGCCGATGCCATAGACCCCGACCTTGGCGCCGGTCAGTCCACGCGGCGGCTTCAGCATCGGCGACGGCCTGGCGCCGTACCAGCCCCCGGCCCGCACGTAAGCGTCGGCCGGCAGCACCCGCCGCATCAAGGCGAGCAACAGCGCCAACGCCAGATCCGCGACCGCCGAGGCGTTCGCGGCCGGGCTGTTGCCGACCACGATACCGCGCTCAGCCGCGGCTTTCAGATCGACCCCGTCATAGCCGGTGCCGTAGCAGACCACCGCGCCGAGCGCCGGGAGGATGTCGAAGGTTTCACGGCCGAGCGGCTGGCCGCCCATCGTCAGCAGCGCGCGGACATCTGCAAGCTCGGCGGCGCCGAACACCTGATCGGCCGGCTTGCCCGCGGTCTCCAGCAGCTCGAAGCGCTCGGCGAACCGTCCCAGCATCGACCTGCCGAACCGTGACGTCACCAGAACCTTGTCGGCCATTGCAGCCCCTCCCGATTGCTTGTTGTTCTTGCGAGCAAACAAAAAGGGCGAACGGGTTGCCCCGTCCGCCCTCTTTCAAATCGCGATTCGTCCGGGCAACGGACTTAGTGGACGGTGCCCGGCTCGACCTTCACGCCCGGGCCCATCGTCGAGGACACCGCAACGCGCTGAATGTAGGTGCCCTTGGCGCCGCTCGGCTTGGCCTTGTTGACCGCGTCCGCGAGCGCCTTGATGTTCTCCACCAGCTTGTCGGCGTCGAACGAGGCCTTGCCGACGCCGGCCTGGATGATGCCGGCCTTCTCGACGCGGAACTCGACCGAACCGCCCTTGGCGCCCTTGACCGCGCCGGCGACGTCCATGGTCACCGTGCCGATCTTCGGGTTCGGCATCATGCCGCGCGGGCCGAGCACCTTACCGAGGCGGCCGACCAGCGGCATCATGTCGGGGGTGGCGATGCAGCGGTCGAAATTGATGTTGCCGGCCTGCACCTGCTCCACCAGATCCTCCGCGCCGACCACGTCGGCACCCGCGGCCTTGGCCTCGTCCGCCTTGGCGCCACGCGCGAACACGCCGACGCGCACGGTGCGGCCGGTTCCGTTCGGCAGCATGACCACGCCGCGGACCATCTGGTCGGCGTGGCGGGGATCGACGCCGAGGTTGATCGCGACCTCGATGGTCTCGTCGAACTTCGAGATCGCGCGCTCCTTGATCAGCTTCACCGCCTCGTCGAGCGGATACAGCTTGGTGCGGTCGATGCCTTCGCGGATCTTCTTCAGACGCTTACCGATTGCCATGATCCGTTACCCCTCGACCTGCAGGCCCATCGAGCGGGCGGAGCCCTCGACCATGCGCATGGCCGACTCGACGGTGTCGCAATTGAGATCCTTCATCTTCTTCTCGGCGATCTCACGCACCTGGGCGGAGGTCACCTTGCCGGCGACATCGCGGCCCGGCGCCTTGGAGCCGGACTGGATCTTGGCCGCCTGCTTGAGGAAGTAGGACATCGGCGGGGTCTTCATCTCGAAGGTGAACGACCGATCGGCGTAGATCGTGATCACCACCGGAATCGGCGTGTTCTTTTCTTCCTTCTGGGTCTGCGCGTTGAACGCCTTGCAGAACTCCATGATGTTGAGGCCGCGCTGACCAAGCGCGGGACCGATCGGAGGCGACGGGTTCGCCGCTCCGGCCGGCACCTGCAACTTCAGGTATCCGGTCACTTTCTTTGCCATACCAACTCTCCTGTTGCCGGCGAACCGGCGGTTTCAGGTTTCGTGGTGGGGCTCTAGCGGACGACTGGCGATCGTCCGAAGCCTCCCACGCTTCGCGGAAATTACTTTCCGCACGTCATGGCCGGGCTCGTCCCGGCCATGACGGGGTGTTGCGGTCAAACCTTCTCGACCTGACCGAATTCCAGCTCGACCGGCGTCGCGCGGCCGAAGATCGACACCGCGACCTTGACGCGCGAACGCGCCTCGTCGATTTCCTCGACCACGCCGGAGAACGAGGCGAACGGGCCGTCGGCGACGCGGACGTTCTCGCCGATCTCGAACGACACCGACGCCTTCGGGCGCTCCACGCCTTCCTGCACTTGGTGCAGAATGCGCATCGCCTCGGACTCCGAGATCGGCATCGGCTTGTTCTCGGCGCCGAGGAAGCCGGTGACCTTCGGGGTGTTCTTGATCAGGTGGAAGGCTTCGTCGGTCAGATTCATCTTCACCAGCACGTAGCCCGGGAAGAACTTGCGCTCGGCGTCGACCTTGCGGCCGCGGCGCACCTCTGTGACCTTCTCGGTCGGCACCAGCACCTGCTCGAACAGATCTTCCAGGCCACGCTGCTTGGCCTGCTCGCGAATCGATTCCGCGACCTTCTTCTCGAAGTTCGAATAGGCGTGGACGATGTACCAGCGCATGCTCATAAGATTCGGGCCTGCCGTTAGACGCCGAGCACCAGGCGGATCAGCAAGCTGATCACCTGGTCGGCGGCGAAGAAGAAGATCGAGGCCAGCGCCACCATCACGAACACCATGATCGTGGTGATCGAGGTCTCGCGGCGGGTCGGCCACGTCACCTTGGCGGTCTCGCTCCGCACTTCCTGCAGGAATTTGAACGGGCTGAAGGCCATGGCGTGATCCGGGTCAGTGTCGATGTCGGTTTCAGAAACTCAGACAGCCCTGTTGCGCCCAACCTCCGCCAAGGAACCCCTCAGCTTCAGGATGAGCCGCCAACCGGGCCCTGTTTTTCGGGAAAATCAAGCCGCGCCGGAAATCCGTCAAAGCGGGCCGGCAGCGAGTGGGGCCTTGTACGGCCAGATCGCCGAAACGTCAAGCTACGAACGGCCATCCCGCCGCCCCGCCGGCCGGCGCGCGTCTTCGGCTCGACGGCTAAAAGTCCCGCTATTACAATCTCCTACGCGGGCCGGGACGCCGCCCTCGGCGGCGCGCGGCGAGAGCCTAGTCGGAAGCGAACCCGACCGGCACCGTCAGGCTGGGGCTCACGCCGGCCGGCGGCGGCGGCACCGGCGACGCACGACGCACCAGCGCTACCGCCTCGCGGTCGATCTCGGCGAGTCCCGAGGACCGCACCAGACTGACCGATCCGACATTGCCGGCCTGATCAATCGCAAAGCGTACATAGGCGATCCGGCGCGCCCGCTGGTCCATCGCCGCCGACACCGAACGCTTGTTGCGCTGCAGGTGGGCCATCAGCCGCGACCGCCATTCGGCAGGCGACTGCGACATCCCGCCGAACGCCGTCTGCGCAGCCGCCAGCCGCTCCGATTGCCGCGCCTCGAGCTGCGCCTGCCGCATCGCCTGGGAATTGGCGGCGGCGCGCTGCGGGCGCGGACGCTGCTTCTTGTTCGGCGTCGGCTTATGCTGCGGCGGCGCGACCGTCGGCGGCGGCTCGGGACGGGGAAGCGGCACCTCCGCGGTCTCGACGACCGGAGTCTCGTGCTCGGTCTTGGGCTGTTCGACCGGTTCGTGCTCATTCGGCTCGACCAGTTCAGCGTGCTGCGGCTGCGGCTCGTGCTGCTGCTCCGACTGCGGCCGGCTGTCATCGGCCGATTTCAGGTCCGGCGAGATCTCGGTCGTCGCCGTCGCCATCGCTTCGGGGACTGCCGCCATGTCCAGCATGATAGCGGCCGGCGCCGAATCGTCCGCGGGGACCACCGGATCGACCCGCAGCATCCACACCACGGCGCCGGCATGGGCTCCCATCATCAGCAGCGCCGAGACCGACCAGCCCAGCATTTCCAGAGCTTTGGTCCGGCGACCGATCGAGCCGTCGAAGTCGGTCACGGCAACGCCGCGGACGGAGGCAGCACCGTCACCATCTCGAGACCGACCAGCGCGACCTTCGGATACCCGGCGCCGCGCAACAGATCCATCACCTCCATCAGGCTTCCGTAGTCGACGTTCTTGTCGGCGCGAACGAAAATGCGGGTCTCCTTGTCGCCGTCGACCGAGCGATCGATGACCGCCCGCAGGTCTTCCCGAGCGACCGGATTGTCGCCGATGCGCAGCGTGTGGTTGCTGTTCAGAGTGAGATAGAGCGGCCTGTCGGCTCGCGGCACCGATTTCGCCGTGGACGCCGGACGGTCGACATTGATATCGGCCGCCGCGATCGGCGCGGCGACCATGACGATCAGGAGCAGCACCAGCATCACGTCGATCAACGGAGGGACGTTGAGTCTGTGCTTGTCGTCGAGCCGATCGCCGCCACTCTCGCAAACCTCGCCTGCCATTGCTTCTCCACTCCTACTCTGCAGCCAAAATCGAGGTCGACCTCCGGCGCTCGTCCGGGACTTTGCGGAAATCCAGATCGAGGCTGACCAAGCGCTCGACCCCGGCCGCAGCGTCCGCCATGACCTGGCGATAACCGCTGATGGCACGCGCGAAGACGTTGTAGATGACGACCGCTGGAATCGCGGCGACCAGGCCGAACGCCGTTGCCAGCAAAGCTTCAGCGATGCCCGGCGCTACCACCGCGAGGTTGGTGGTGTGACTCTGCGAGATTCCGATGAATGCATTCATGATGCCCCACACCGTGCCGAACAGGCCGACGAAGGGCGACACCGCGCCGACGGTGGCGAGCAATCCGGTTCCGCGCATCAGCCTGCGGCCCGCCTGCGCATCGATGCGCGCCAGGCGAGATACCACCCGCTCCTTCAGACCAGCCTCGCCGGCATAGGCCATCGCCGGCAACGAACGGTGCAATTCGTCGTTCGCCGACCGCACCATGAACACGGCGGGGCCGCCCCGCTTGCTGAGACGTTGGACGGCTTCGTCGAGGCTTCGCGACTGATCCACCACCTTGAACGCGCGCTTCGCTCTGGCGCGGGCGCAGGCGACCTCGACGGCTTTGGCCACGCACACCGTCCAGCTCAGAAACGAAGCGAGCACAAGCGCGATCATCACGGCCTTCACCACCCAGTCGGCCGCCATGAACATGCCGACCGGCGACAGATCGTGCGGCAGATCGGAGTGGCGATCCGGCTTCGGCGGGACCTGCGCGACCAGTCCGCCGCCCTCACCGGCCGGACCTGCAGCGGGCGGTGCATCTGGAGCGGTGGGCGCTTCCGGGGAGGTCAGGCTCGTCGGCGCCGGCGATGCGGGCGCCGATCCGGGCTGCTGTGCCGCAGCTTGCGGCGCGTAGGCAAACAGTGCCCCGATCAGCGCCAGCGACGCCCATCTCGATATTCGGGGGACTATCTTCATCCCTCACCTTCCTTCCATTCAGAACGAGACGGCGCTCCGTTCCGTCGCGGCGCCAGCTTGACGCGGGACGCTGGTCGGGGCGCACCAGCGGCTCGTTACCGATCGGCGTCGACCACGGCTGCGACGTCTCCCGGAGCTTCGGCAGCCGTGACCAGCAACTCGCTCACCAGCTCCTGTACGCGCAGATAAGCGGCACGCGCGCCGGCGATCGCGCGGTCTTCCTCCGCGGCCGACAACGGCGCTGCGTCGAGCGCGGCAGTGAAGGTTCTCCAATGGAGGCCACGTCCCTCCGGAGCCGCCGCGAGATGCCTGGCACCGAACGTCTCCGACAAACCGAGACTGGCCGCCTGCTTGAGCAGAAACGCAGCGCCGAGGTTGGAGCCTTCGGCGACATAGAGCCAACCCAGCGCCGTCGGGATGTCGATCGGCTCGTCGATTGCAGCCGGCGTCGCACGCGAACTTTCCGGCGCGACGCCGAGATCACGAAGGTCCAGTTCGATGAGTTCGAGCCGCCGCCGCTCCGCCAGAGCCGGCAGCAATGCGCTCAGCGCCGCGCTGCGATAGAACGCATCGACGTCCTGGTGAAAGCGATGCTGGACACGGAGAAACAGCGCGTATCGCTCGCGGTTCGCGAACGGCCTCCGCGCCATGATGCCGGTGTCGAGCCGCTCGTGCGTCGCCTGCGTCGCGGACTTCAGCCGTTTCGACCGGCCGAGTGCCAGCTCGGCTTCGCTTTCGATTGCCGTCATTCAGAATGCTCCAACCTGCAGGACGCGGTCATCCCGACTTGTCCTCGTTTGCTGCCGGCTTCACCGGCAGGCCACCTCGCTGAGACCAGCGGCGCCGTACGCCACCTCCGACCACCAGCCGCGCGCCTCAGCGCGGCCGCGTCGTCCTTTGCGCGCATCGCTTCTGTCCTCGACGTCAGAACCTGTAGTTGACCCCGACCCGGACCATCGGAATGTCGACGTTGCTGCTGAGCTTGCGGCCGTTGCTCCTCGCGTAGGTCGCCGGCGTCACGAAATTGCCCGGCAGCACGCCGGCCCTTGCGTCGGCGAAGGAGAAATCCTCACCGGAAAAACGGGCGAGCAGATACTCCGCCTTGATCGACCAGGCACCGCCCACGGCGTATTCGCCGCCGCCGCCGATCACATATCCCACTCGGGTACGCGAGCCATCTTCCGTGAAAGTCGCCACGGTCGTCGTCGGCCACGAGAAGTTTCCGGAATTGACGGCACGGTACTGTGTCCGGGATTCGCCCTGCTGCATGAAGGCGACGCCGCCGCTGGCGTACAGCATCAGCCGGTCGTTGACGGCGTAGCCGAGCCGTCCGCGCACCGTGGAGAGCCACTTGATCTCGCTCTGCTGCACCGCTTCGAACTGCCGCGTCCTCGACAGATTGTTCGCGCAATTGCAGACGGCACCTTCGGTGGCGAAGGTCACCTGGGACGCGCCGATCTCGGTCTTGGCGATGTCGGCCTCGATGCCGGCGACGATGCGGCTCGCGAACTGATAGTCGTAACCGGCATGCAAGCCGAAGGAGAGCGCGCCGACCTGCTGATTGGGCGATTCGTTCGCCGCGTGACTGTCGGCCGATCCGTTCAACGCGGTCATGGCCCCGCCGAACTTCGCGGAATTGTAGGCCGTATTGACGCCGGCATGGAATCCGCTCCAGTTCGCAACCGTTGCGCTCGGCGCGAACAGGCGCGTCAGCGACCCCGGCGACACCGTTTCGTTTCCTCCGAACTTTCCGGTCATCCCAAGACGGATCGTGCGTCCGGGACCCGGCTGCTGAACCAGACTGAGCGGATCGACGTAATACTGATCCGTCAGGTTCTCGACGGTCGCGCGCAGGCTGATGTCCTTGGTGAGCTTGTATTCGGCGAACACATCGACCAGCCAATACGGCTGCCAGATGATCGGCGCGATGATGGCGGACGCGCCATATTGCACCGCACCGTATCCGATCGAGCGCGGCCCGATATAGCTCGCACGACCGCCGACAGTTAGGTCGTCATCGAGCAGCTTCTGCGACACCATGATGTTCGCCGAGTATTTCGGCGGCACCTGGTTGGCCGAATAGTCGCCCGACAGCGTCGAGTTGGCGCAAGTGGTCGAGGTCGGGCAATATTCGACGTTGAGATAGTAGTTTGCAGCCACCTCAACCGTAAAGCCGCCGTTCTGATAGCGGCCCGACCATTCGAGTCCTTCGAAGCGTGCGCGATCGATATTGACCACCTGAAGGGCGGAATAGGTGTAGCCATAGGTCGGATCCACGAACGATTTGCTCATCCGGGCGACGTAGTTCGACACGTTCCAATTGAAATAGCCGAGCTTCATCATCGCCTTATCGGCCGCCCCGAATACCCCCTCTCGGAACAGATTCACGCCGGCCTCCCAGTTGTTGGAGCGTTCGGGAAGCAGACCAGCATTCGGAACCAGACTGTAACCGGCGACCGATTCGAACAGCGTCGGCATGCGCAACGCGCTGGAGTAGTTGGTGTAGAACTGCACGTCCTTGATCGGCTCGACCACAACACCGGCGGATGGACTATATCCGCCGCTGTCCCGCGACGGCGCCGGATTCATCTGCGTTGCGTTGGTGATCGTGCTCCGATCCTGAGACCAATAATGCGAATATCGGAGACCGCCGTTCAGCGTGAGCCATTCGACCGGCTTGTAAGCGACTTTGCCGAAGCCGGCGACCTCCTGCCTGGCGCCTTCACGGGACGGGATGCCGCCGTTGAGCTCGTTCGTAAACGGCATCGGCCTGGTCGCCTCCTGAAGGTATGACGCACCGTACTCGACATCGAGCGAACCGAAGCGCTCCAATGAGAGGTGAGACTTGTTGCTGAGGTCGCCGCCGCCCATCGTGCTTTGATTGCCAGGCAGGTAGTTGTATGGGAGGCCGAAATCTTCGGGCTTGACGCTGGTCGCGAAGCTGGTGCGAGGCGGCGTCAGCAACGTCAGGCTGGTCATCCACATGTTGGCTTTGAAGTCGACGAGACCGTTGTCTTCCGGCTTCCAACGATAGCGGACGGTGCCGGTATCGACCTTGGTCACGTCCTCCTGGGCCTGCTGCACCGCCTGATTTTGCGCGCTGGAGAACAACGACGCGATGACGTCACCGGCCTTGCTGCGATAGCCGTTGTAGCCGACCTGCAGACTCTGGCCGTCGTCGGACCTGACGGTACCCTTGGCGAGATAGGACTCGGTCTCGAGCTGCGTGTTCAGAACCTGCTCGCCGGCGCGATAGCTGGTCAGACCCGTGTTCTGGTACACATGCGCATAGGAGATCGGGCTCGGCGGGTAATAGCAGAATCCGCTCGAATAACAGAGCGGCTGCGGTCCGGTGTCGAGCACACCCGCGCCCGGCCCGTTCTTGCCGGCGAAGTAATTGCCCTGCTTCCGATACGCATAGCCCCACAGCAGGTCGTAGTTCGCCTCCTTGATCGCCGCGACGGTGCTGAACGAACCGCTGGTCGGATCGAGCAGTCCGGGCCGGTCGAGACCGGACGCCTGCGCCGTCGGCACCGGATAGGGCTGCGGATCGCTGACATAGGGCCGCGGCCAGGTATAGCCGCCGAGATCGCCCGGCCGCGGGTTGGCGGTGTTGGTACCGAAGCTGCTCCTGACCAGTACGCCCCATTTTTCGCCGGCCTTCACGACATCGTCGGCGCCGAGCGTGCGCATCGCCACCGTGCCGGCGATGCCGCGGGACGATGCGTCCGATCCCTTGGTGATGTCGACGCCCGCCAGAAGGTCCGGATCGACGTAGGTCCGGTTGGAGATACCCTGATAGCCCTGATAGACGGTCAGCCCGTTCTCAGCGCCGTCCACCGTCACGGCAACCCGGCCCATGCCCTGCATGCCTCGGATATTGACATCGATCGAGCCGCCGCCGTTCCTGGCCTCCCCCGACATCACGCCGGGCGTTCCGCGGAAGATGTCGGCCGGACTGCTGCCGCGGAAGCGCTCGATACTTTCCTGAGAAATCTGGTTCACCGGCGCAGGCGTACGGTACGGCACCTCGGCCGGACTGCCGCGGCCGCCCGAGATGTCGATCGTATCCAGCATCAGCGATCCATCGGGCGCCGGCATCTGATTCATACTGGCGCTCAATGGCCCGACGATCGTCACCGTGCCGCCGGGCTTGAACCGATAAGAGAGCCCGGACCCCGCCAGAAGTCGGTCGAGCGCCGCCGAGGGCGTCAGCGCACCGCGGACGGCGGGCGCGGACTTGCCTGCGACCAGCGCTTGATCGACGAAGATCTGCAGTCGTGCTTGTCGAGAAAATGCGATCAACGCGCCGGCGAGCGGCTGAGCCTGGATGTCGAGCTCGCGGGCGCCGGCGCCGGTGCGCGTTGGTTGAGGAGCTTGTGCGTAAGATTGTTCGATCGTCGCGGCCGTCGACAGAAACGTCGCCGCCATCAACAACACGGCCATTCTGCCGTTAGAGCATACGCACCTTGTATCCAAACCCATCCCGGAGGCCCCCATCGTCGTTCAGCCGCGTTTAGCGACCTGCTGCGATGAAGACGGCGGAGTTGGACAGAGTAGTTACTCGACTACCGGGTCTTTTTGTGAATCGGCGCTTGGAATCATTACAGTCAGAAGGCCGGCCGCACGATAGATACGCAGCGACAGCGATTGAGCGACGGTGTCGAGCGCCGCGTCGACGTCGTCGGTGTCGAATACCGCGGTGACGTGCCGCTTACCGAGATCACCGCCGAACAGCATGATCGGGCCGCGCCGATAGCGGCCGAGTTCGGCAACCACATCATCCAAGGGCACGTCGCGGAAGATCAGTTGGTTGCGCCGCCATGCCTGCACGGCGTCGAGATCGGCCGCAGTGACGCCGGATATGCCGCCGGCCCCGTACCGCACCTCCTGCCCGGCCGCGACTTTCACCGACGCGGCAGCCGGTGCGCCGACCTGAACCGTGCTCTCGGCCACGGCGACCATGACGTCGCGCGCGATCTTGACGTCGAACGCGGTTCCCAACACCTTCACCTCGCCGCCGCCGGCCGCGACGATGAACGGTCGTTCGCGGTCTTTCGCCACCGTGAAGAACGCCTCCCCGGTCAGCAGCTTGATGCGCCGTTCGGTGTCGCCGAACGAGACATCGATCGCCGTCGATGTCGAAAGCTCGATCTGCGAGCCGTCCTGCAGCGTCACCGTCTTGCGCTCACCCACGCCGGTTCGATGGTCCGCGAACAGGCCGACCGGCAGCAACTGCCAGCCGAAACCGGCCATCACCAGCAACAGCACGGCAGTCGCCGCGATGCGCTTCGGCAGGCTCGATCGCTGCCGCCGCGGGCTGCGCGGCGCCGGACGTCGTCCGACGGCATCGAGGCCGCTCCACATCCGCTCGACCGAGCGCCAGGCGGCCTCGTGGGCCGGATCAGCCGCCAGCCACGCTGCAAAGGCGGCGCGGTTCGCTTCGGTGGCCTCGTCGTCGCGAAGGATGACGAACCATTGAACCGCCTGCTCGTCTACGGACGATGGTGCGTCCAATCTGTCCATGCGGCCTCGGGTGACACGGTCGTGCATTGCGGAATTGCACCGGCAGGCGGTGGGAGACGTCGCCAATGCAGGGCGTAGATATGCACGGAAAACGTTCAGGTGAAGAAAAACAGCGAAACCACTTCCATCAGGGGGGTGGCATCACCGGCTCGACGAGCCGCTCGCACCGCCGCCGCCCTCTGCCGAGAAACTGGCTTTGAGGCAAAGCATCGCCCTGAGCATGTGCGCCATCACGGTATTCTTGGAGATCCCGAGTCGGGCGGCGATGTCGGCATAGCTCAGGCCTTCGAATTTGTGGAGAATGAGCACTTCGCGGGGCCGCGGCGGCAACGCCGCGAGCGCCGCGTGCAGCGCCTGGAATTCCTGGTGGGAGATCAGCACCGCATCGGGCAGCGGCGCCGGGTCGGCGATCGCTTCGTCGAGTTCGACCGCGGTCGCCAGAATATTGCGGCGATGCCGGCGGGCATCGTCGATCGCCAGATTGTTGGTGGTGCGAAACAGATAGCTGCGGAGGTCGCGCACCTCCTCGCGCGGTGCGCGCAACAGCCGCAGGAATGCCTCCTGCACGATGTCGGCCGCCGTGCTCGCGGACAGGCCGCGAGCGATCAGAAACCGCTGCAGCCGCCTGTGTTCGTCGGCATAGAGGTGCGCCAGGCTCTCGGTCAAATCGGTCATCGAACGAACGCCACCCAACCTGTCGCCCCCACCGAGCCAACGCCAGCCGCGACAATCCGGTTAGCAGCCGGCCGATTTCGTCGCAAACCCAGCGAATTAGATTGGCTCTAGCCGATCGTGCGAAAATTCCACCACATGACAATTGCAGCGGCGAGCCGAGCCCCTCTCTCGCGCTGTATCAGCGCGCTTGTTCGGCGCATCCGCGCCGGCGTTCGACCGAAGCATTGCATCAATGCACGACGGATGGTCGCTGCAATCCGACGACTCAGCGCTGATCGCGCGAACTGCAGAGCAGTCCTGATCAGAATGACTCCAGCGACACCATCGTTTTCGCGAGCGTGGCGTCGTGTTCGCGGCCCGACTTGTTTCATCAAAGTCACATCGCCGAACGTAATCGCGAATTTGAACCGTTCTAGTCGCAACTATCTTGTGATCGCGATCGTTTTCGTAGACCGCACTTGTCGGAAACAAGCTCGTTGATGGTTTTCTGGGAGGGGCGAAGGAAGTGATAATCGATAATGTTGCTCGCGTGGCGTGCCTTGGTGCTGTGAGCCATCTTACTTTGTGTCTGGCGATCGATTTCGTCACACCGGCGCATGCGCAGTCGACGCTACCCGCGATCAGCGTCGAAGCGCCGACCCGTCAAAGCAAGCCCAGCGTTTCCCCGCCCCGCCGAGCATCGGCCACGCGCGCCGCGCCCCGCCGTGCGGCCGCGCCGTTGCAGCCGGTTGCTCCCGTCCCCTATGTCGTGCCCGGCCGCGGCACCGTCGGTGCGCTGACGCCGTCTTATGCCGGCGGTCAGGTCGCGAATGGCGGTCAGGTCGGTCTGCTCGGCAATCGCGGCGTGCTCGATACGCCGTTCAACCAGACCACCTACACGCGCGAGCTCATCGAGAACACGCAGGCACGTACGCTGGCGGACGTCCTGGTCAACGATCCCGCCGTCGCCTCGGCGCTGCCGCGCAGTATCGGCCGCGAGCAGCCGGTGATCCGTGGCTTCCTGCTCGGCAACACGGCGGTCGGCATCAACGGCTATTTCGGCCTGATGGGTAACAACAACTTCAACCTGATCGATGCGGTCGAACGCGTCGAAGTGATCAAAGGCCTCAGCGGCCTGCTCAACGGTCAGTCGCCGGACGATTCGATCGGCGGCGCGATCAATTACGTGATGAAGCGCGCCCGCAACGAGCCGATCGCCGAGGTGACGACGTCGTTCGCCTCGCGCGGACAAGGCGGCGTGCATCTCGACGTCGGCCAGCGCTACGGCGAACACAAGGAATTCGGCATCCGCTACAACGGCAGCTATCGCGACGGCAACACCGAGGTGGACAATCAGAGCCTGCGCGATCAGAGCCACGCGCTGGCGCTGGATTATCGCGGCGAGCGCGTTCGGGTCTCCGCCGACGTGCTCTACAACGATTTCCGCGGCAACGGCCTCGGCGGTCGCAACACCTTGAACCCGAGCCTGACCGCCATCCCGACGCCGCCCTCGCCGACCAATTTCTGGATTCCGGCCTGGACCGGCATCAAGGGCACCAACACCGCGGCGCTGTTTCAGGCCGAAGTCGATGTCACCGACTGGCTGACCATCTACGGCGGCGGCGGCTTCTTCGAAAATTCCATCACCTCGACGATCTCCAACCCGACCATCGTCAATGCCCTCGGCGACACCACGTCGACGCCGTTCGTCAATCGGCAGAACCGCCACAACCACACCGAACAGGCAGGCTTCCGGGCCACGGTCGAGACTGGTCCGGTGCTGCATGAAGTCAACTTCAACACCACGCTGTGGAGTGGCCAGCTCGACGCCTCGCAGAGCGTCGGCATGCGGGTGACCTCCAATATCTACAATCCGGCTCCCATCCCCTTCCAGACGATTCCCCAAGTCGACGTCGTCAAGGCCAATGTGAGTTCACTCAACAGCTACGGCATCGCCGACACGATGTCGGTGCTGAACAAGCGCATCCAGTTCACGATGGGCATCCGCCGGCAGGAAGCCGCGTCGGACGCGTTCAATACGATCACGGGGGCTCCGACCTCGAGCTACAGCGCCGGCACATGGTCGCCGGCCTATATGCTGGTGATCAAGCCGCTGGAGAACGTCTCGGTCTACGCCAACTACATCGAAGGCCTGATGATGGGCACGATCGTGGACGCCGGCTTCCAGAACCAGGGTCAGGTGTTCCCGCCGTACAAATCGGTCCAGCACGAGATGGGCGTGAAGGTCGATTGGGGCCGCTTCACCACCACCGTCGCCGCTTACGACATCTCGCAGCCGGCACAGATCAGCATTCCGAACTCGCCACTGCCGATCTTCTCGATCGACGGCGAGAACCGCAATCGCGGCGTCGAGATCAACACTTTCGGCGAGCTCACGCCCGGCTGGCGCTTGCTTGGCGGCGCGTCGTTCATGGATGCCCGTCAGGCCAAAACCCAGAACGGCATCAACGACGGCAAGCGCTCGCTCGGCATTCCGCAGGTGCAGGTCAGCCTCGGCACCGAGTGGGACACGCCGTTCGCCGATGGCCTGACGCTGACCGGCCGCGCGATCCACTTTGGTGAAGCCTATGCCGACGCCGCCAACCGCTTCCTGGTGCCGTCCTGGACGCGGTTCGATCTCGGTGCGCGTTACACCTTCGCCTCACCCTGGAACGGCAAGCCGATCACGCTGCGCTTCGCCGTCGAGAACGTCGGCAACAGCAGTTACTGGGCGACCAGTCTTTCGGACCGCCAGATCTATCTCGGCGCGCCACGCACCTATCTGGCTTCGACCACCTTCCGGTTCTAAGCCAGAAAGCCGACGACGATGGGCAATAGTACGCAGAGCCGGACGGAGCCCACGCCCGGCCTGCGCGCAGGCCGCGGCATGGTCCGCATGATTTCATTCTCCGTCTTCATCCACAAATGGACCGGCCTGTTCGCTGCGGCGTTTCTGATCATCGCCGGCGTGACCGGGAGCCTTCTGGCGTTCGAGAAGGAACTCGAGGCGCTCGTCAATCCCGGGCAATATGTCGTGCAGCCGCGGCTGGACGAACGGGGACGGCCCGCCGCGATGCTCGATCCGTTCGAGCTGCATGCACGGGCCGTCGCAGCGCTGCCGGGTTATCAGGTCACCGGATTCCCGTTTCTGCGGACGCCGGATCGTTCGGTCCCGTTCAATCTGACGCGCGGCGATCCGAAGCAGCCCGATGCGGATCAGGCCTTCCTCGATCCGTATGACGGGCGTCTGCTCGGCGTGCGCAAGTACGGCGCCACGCCGTTCGATCGCACCACGCTGATCGGCTTCATTTACAAGCTGCACTATGCGCTGGCGCTGCCGGCACCCTACGGCCAATGGTTGTTCGGCCTCGTCGCCCTGGTCTGGACGGTGAATTGTCTGGTCGGCATCGTCTCGACCTTCCCGCGGATCCCACCGTTCTGGAAGCGCTGGTTGCCGGCCTGGCTGATCAAGCACACGGGCAGCACCTATCGGCTGCATTACGACGTCCACCGCGCTTCCGGCCTGTGGCTGTGGGCGGTGCTGTTCCTGTTCGCGTGGTCGAGCGTGATGCTCAATCTACGGCAGGAGATCTATACGCCGGTGATGTCGACCTTCCTCGAGTTCAGCGCGACGCCGGAGCCGCGCAAGGCGGACACCAGCAAGCCGCTGCTCGGCTGGCCGCAGGCCTACGACATCGCCTCCCGCGCGATGGACGAGCTGGCGGCGCAGCACGGCTTTACCGTCAATTTCCGCAGCCATCTGTTCTACAATCGCCGCTTCGACGCTTTCATCTACTATGCCAATACGTCGCGGGACGTGCAGAGCGACCGCGGTCAGACCGGCGTGTTCATCGACGCCCGCAGTGGCGCCCTGCTCGGCTCGCGGATGCCGACCGGCGCCTATTCCGGCGACACCGTCAGCCGCTGGCTGCAATCGCTGCATATGGCCAAAGTGTTCGGCCTGCCCTATCGCGTCTTCGTCGCGGTTGTCGGGCTGGCGCTGGCGATCAGCGCCTATACCGGTCTCTATGTCTGGTGGAAGAAGCGCAAGGCGCGGCTGGCGCGCGACGAAAAGCCCCGCGCCAAGGCAAAGACGTTGGCTGCTTAGCCCGGCCCCGGCAAAGGGATCAGGCACACCCGGCTCGCGCGACGGCCAGGCTATCGCTTCCGCCACCGCATCGCCCGCAATCGGCCGCCGCCAGCGCGACCAAAATCGATGCCGCAAGCCCCGGCGTTGACCGACTATTTTAGAAAATTCAGATGCTTAGCGGATCGCTGGCAGGAGTGGCAGGGCTCGAACCTGCGACCCCCGGTTTTGGAGACCGGTGCTCTACCAATTGAGCTACACTCCTACGTCGGCGTCGCCGCCGAACGGGCCGTTTGAAGCACAGGCGGTGCCCTGCTGGCAAGTGGGATACGCGCTTAGGCTTTGGTCTATTCGACAGGTTCCACAGGCACGGCATCCGGACCGGTTCCGGACTTGCGATGTGATCGGGGCGCCAGCGCGCAATCCCGGTTGGCGCCCGTCCCCGGCGCATTCTCGAACACGCAGCGGGTCGGCGGCGCTCCGCAGACCCGGTCGAGCTCGCGGAAGCCTACGCAATGGCCGTCCGGCGCGCGATAGCCGGTGCCGCCTTTGCAGCCGCAGCCCTTGCATGGCGGCCGGTCCGGGCAGGCCGCCTCACCTGCCGCCGGCGCGAGCAGAGCAAGAAGAAAGGCCGAGAGCACGATCAAACGTGCTCGCGGCTGTCGTTCGGCGTGAGCGATGATGCTTACTCGATGATCGCGGCGACGACGCCGGCGCCCACCGTGCGGCCGCCTTCGCGGATGGCGAAGCGCAGCTTTTCTTCCATCGCGATCGGCACGATCAGGTGCACTTCCATCGCGATGTTGTCGCC